>JANMGF010001567.1:0-7384 GCA_031374535.1 Polyangium sp. (in: bacteria) | reverse complement strand
AGACCTCCAGGCGAAGAAGTGCGTGGCAAGGACCGTGCCCCTGCCATACCGGCGTCAAAGCCGCGGGGCCCACGAAAACGAGCCACGCCCCGGCGCAAGATGACACAGTTCATGGAAAAAAAGACAGGGCTGACGCGCGTGCGGAGGCGACGGGCTGGGCGCGGCTTCGTGCCATTCGTCCTGCTTGAATGAGGGCGAGGACCGAGGGTTCGTCCGGTAAAACCGACGGTTTGTCCAAAAATACGGGCGCCTAGCGCGCGAGTTGCGCCGGGACCGCGAGCCGGATCGTCCCCTTCGGCACGGCGAACTCGAAAAACGCTCCGCGCCGATCGGTGATCCCCATCCGCAAGAGCCCGTCCTCCCGCACGAGCGCGAAAGGCGCCCTCGCGAGAGGCTCATCCTGGCCGTCGGGCGCGACGAAGACGAGCACGTCGTCGGTGCCCTGGCCACGCAGAGGTGGACGCGCGCAGCGGTTGGCCACGGTGGCGTTACGATCCTCGCCGGCACAACGCGCGAGGGCGCGACGCTCGGTCTCCTTGCCGTTCGTAGACCGCGAGACGTCGCGCCAAAGGGCTTCGGCGGCCGCGAGGCGCACGGCCTCGGATCGATCCCGATGCAGGAGCCCCACCACGAGCCCCGCCTCGCACGACGCGCCCGCGAGCCCGAGCGCGACGACCGCGTTCGCCCGCACGTACGGCCGCGGCTCGGTCGCCGCGCGGCAGAGCGAGGCCTGCACGTCGGCTGGCGTGCCCTCACGCGCTGCAATGCGGCCGAGCGCGCCCGCTGCGTTGCCAGCGACCGCGACGTCGGGATCCGTCACGGCACGGGCGAGCGCCGCCACGGCGTCCTTCTTTCCGACGGCGCCGAGCGACCAGGCAGCGTTCGCGCGCACGCCGGGATCGGCATCGCCGAGCAGCGGGACGAGCACCGACGCGGCCTCCGGATGCCCTGCGAGGGCCTCGGCGACCTTGCGCCGATCGTCGATCGTCGAGGCCACGAACTTACGCAGGACCTTGCCGCTCGCCTCCCCACGCATGCGGCCGAGCCCCTCGAGCAACGCGTCGCGCGCGACATCGGGCGCAGACGGCAGCGCCGCCCCGATCCGCTCGGCGAGCGCCGGATCCGTGGCACGCGAGAGCGCCCCCGCGAGCGCGAGGCCGATGGCACCCCGATCCTGCTCGGCCGCGACCTGGAGCCGCTCGAGTAACTTCGACGCCGCCGAGGGCCCGCCCGCGCGGGAGAGCGCTGCCGCCGCCGCGAGCCGCACCTCCGCCGCGTCGTCGGCGATCGCATCGAGCAGCACGGCCTCGACCTTCGGCGGGGCAGGAGCATAAGCGCCGAGCGCGTCGATCACCGCGAGCCGGAACGAGCGAGATTTCGTGGTCGCGAGCGGCAAAAGCACGTCGTGCGCGCGCGGCGAGCCCGTGCGTCCGAGCAGCCGCACGAGCGCGATCTTCTCGTCGAGCGGCGTCGCCACGTCGAGCAACATGGCGCGCGCCGGATCGACCGCGCGACCATCGGGCCGCGCCGGATCGAGCAGCTCCGAAGCCGCGCGAATGGCCTCACGTCGCACCGTCGGATCGGCGTCGGAGATCAACTCCAGCACCGCGGGGAGGGCCTCGGACGAACCCATGAGCGCGAGCGCGCGGAGCCCGTGCTTCAAGGGCAAGACGCCGCGCTGCATCGCACGCACGGCCGGATCGAGCCCTTCTTTTGCGCCGAGCGCGCCGAGCACGAGCGCCGCGCCCGCCGCCGTGGAAGGCGAGGACGAACCCGATAGAACCGCAACGAGCTGCGGCGTCGCGCTCTTGCCTGCGGTCACGAGGGCCTCACGCACGGGCGAGCGTGGCGCGGCTGGGTCGTCCTTCGCGAGCGCGCCGATGAGCGCCCGCACCGCGCCCTCCGAGCCGATGCGACCGAGCGCCCGCAACGCCGCCGCGCGGACCTCGGCCGAACCCGCGCTCCCCTGCCCCGATCGAACGCCGGGCGTACCCGGCGCGGGGGGCGCGTCGTTGCCCACGCCTGGCTCGACGAGCGGCGCGATGGCCGCCGTGGCCTCGTCCGAGCGTAACTTGCCGAGCGCCGTGACGGCCTCGACGCGCACGTCCTGCGAAGAGTCCTGCAGCGCGATCATGAGCGCGCTCGTGGCGCGTACGTCGCCAAGCTCGCCGAGCGCACGCGCGACGGCGCGACGAACCTCCGGCACCGCGTCCTGCACCTTGCCGATCAGCGGGACGACCGCGCGTGAATCCGCGAGCCGGCCGAGCGCACGCGCCACCTCCACGCGCACCTCGAGCGTGCCGTCGTCGAGGTGCCCGAGCAGCGGCGAGACTGCATCGGACAAACCCGAGCTCCCCATGGCGGCCGCCGCCGCGACGCGGACCTTCGAATCCGGATCCCCGAGCACGCGGCCGAGCGCGACGACGCTGCGGTCCGTCGGTGACGCGCGGATGACGTCACAAGCCGCGAGCCTGAGCCTCGCGTCGCCCTCGCCGAGCCAGCCGATGACGAGGTCACCGGCCCGCGACATCCGCAGCGCGATCGCCGCCTCGGCCGCCGCGAGCCGCACCTCGACATCGAGATCCCCGAGCGCACGTTGCGCGAGCGGAACACCGAGCTCCGAGGGAAGCTCTCCGATCCGAAGGGCCGCAGCGCGCCGCTCCGACACGTCGGCCGAGGCGAGCGAACGCGCGATCCGCTCGGGCACGTTGGGCCAAACGAACGCATCCGCAGGCGTGGCCGGCAGGAGCGAAAGCGAGACCGAGAGCGCCAGGAGGCCGGCACGAAGGCGGCTGCGAACGCAGATCGAGCGCGTGATCAAACGCACGAGGCGCACGGTATCATGTTTTGTTGGGGACTCGGGGCGGGGACGCGCTCTCGCGGAGCGCGAGGCTCAAGAAGGCGGAGCAGGAGGCGGAGCGGAAGTACGCGTGACGATCGGACGCACGCTCTCTCGTTCCGGCTCGCGCACGGGCGTACTCGAGGGCTCTGCCGCGACGGACGCGCGCGTCTTCGGACGGACCTTCTCGGGCGGCGCCGCGGCCGCGCGCAGGTTGATGAGCTTGTTCAGGAGATCGAACCAGAACGGCGCGCCGAGCGCGATGGCGATCGCGGTGAAGAGCCAGCCGCCGAACCGACGCCCGAAGCCGCCGAGCGTGGCCGGCACCGAGCGTCGATCACACGGCGCGTCGGCCGTGGGCTTGCAAAAAAACGCGCGCCCCTCGGGCCAGCCCATGGGCAACGTGAGCTCGTCGAGGCCCTGCTTGATGGCGACCACCCGCTTGCGCACGAGCTCCGCGGTCTTCTTGTCGTCGGCGAAGAGCTCTTCCGGCTTCGCGTTCGCCGCTGCCTTCTGCTCCGCCACGACCTCCGCGGCCGTCTGCATCACGGGCGACTCGGCCTTCACGCTTTCGGTCACCGCCGCCGCCACAGACTCGCGCAGCACGGAGTCACGACCGAGGCTGTCGAGGACGACGAACGTGTCGACGTTCAGCACGACGGCCGTCGAAAGACCCACGATGGAGATCAGGATGTGCGCCGTCCGCTTGTACCAGCCGGAGACGCTGTCCATCGAGCGATCGAACCACCCGGCGATCTGCTCGATCGCCTCCTCGAGCGTCGTGACGCTCGCGTCCGACACCAACGCCGTGAGCGCGACGCGTGTGTCCTCCTCGAAGTCATCGGCATCGGCGAGGCGCTTCTTGAAGTCCTCGAGGCTCGCCGCGACCTTCTTCTTTTGCGCGCCCGCGCCGCTCGCGGCCTTCGGCCAGAGCCGCAGAAAGAAGCCTCGAAGCGCGCGGAACGGGATCGACAGGAGGCCGCGGATGAGCCCCATCCGCTCGGGCCGGTGCGCCTTGTCGACGCCGTCCTTCCAGCCCACGACCGCGTCGACGAGCGCACGCGCGAAGAGGTCGGAGTGGATGTACGAGGGGTCGCTGTCGTCGTCCTTGGTCAAACCATCGACGAGGGGATGCGCGTAGACCTTGTCCGTCAGCGTGCGGTCCTTGAGGAGCCGTTCGATGCCTTGCCGCAACGTGACCGAGCGGAGCGACAGGATGCCCGAGATCGCCTCGGTGACGGCCGAGGCGATAACGCTGAGCAACATGAACACGAACGAGATCCCGATCGCGACGTCGAGGATGGTCGATACGGACACGGTTCCTCCTCCGCCGGCGGGCGAGCCGACACGCTCATCGTCCCAGAGGATCAAGCCTCGCGCAATCACGCCCCCGGGGTCCCATCGAATCGACTTCCTCTCGCTTGGCCAAGGACACGAAACTCGTGATACGAGGGGGCGTGGCCGACCATCGCGCCCGCCCCACCGTCCGTCCCCAGAGACTCGCGCTCGGCGTTTTGGCTCGCGCTCCGGTTGCCGGCGCGACCAAGCCTCGCCTCTGCCCGCCGCTCTCGCCCGAGGCTGCGGCCGAGCTCTCCTCGGCGCTGCTCTCCGACGCGCTGAACATGCTCGCCATCCTGCCGATGGGGTATCGCGCAGTGCTCAGCGTGTCGGACGAGGAGAGCGCCGCGCTCGCGGAGATCGTTCCGGGGCGATGGCAAAACATCGTCTCGTCCGGCGAGACACGCCTCGAAAAAAGGCTCGGCCACGGGCTCTCGCACCTGCACAAGTCCGGCGTCGAAGCCGCGGCGATCGTGGCGGGCGACGCGCCGTTCATGCCGCTCGACGAGATGTTCGAGGGCCTCTTGTGGGTCGCCAAGCGAAGGCGCCTCCTGCTCGGCCCGACGGCCTCCGGCGGGCTTTATCTCGTCGGCACGACGCAACCGGAGCCCGCGCTCTTCGACGGCGTCGACTGGACTTCGCCCGGCGTGCTCGATCGCGCGAGCGCGCGCGCCGAGGAGCTCGGCATCGAGACGCAGCTCTTGAAGGTGACGTACGAGGTCGAAGCGCCCGAGGACCTCGAGCGGTTCGTGCGTGATCTCGCGAGCGGCACGGGAGGCCCCGGAATGGCGGCGCCCGCGAGCTCCGCGTTCCTCTCGCGGGCCGGCATCCGGCCCGTTTCCCTCTGAGGTTTTACTCGGCGTCCGCGCCGACGGCGGGGTGATAACCCGAAGGCCACGCGCGGCTCGAGGGGGCCACGCGATCGGCGGGCCTCGGATCGATCCGGAGCGCGTCGCGATCGAGCCCGTCGCCATACAGACGCAAGAGGACCTCGGCCTGCTCGAGCGCGGCCGGCGTGTCGACGTCGATCCACCGCGCGTCGCCCGCGTCGCACGCGAAAAACATCCCCTCGTCCGCGAGCGCGCCCACGCCCTCCGAGAGCGAACAATCGCCGCCCGCCTGGTAGACGCGATCGAGCGCATCCACGAGCGAAGGGCCGATACGGAAGACGCCCGTGTCGAGCGCGTCGTACGCCGGGATCTCCTTGCCGATGTCCACGATGCGGCCTCGCTCGACGCGCACCTTCGTCGCGTCGTCGAGGTCGAAGCAACGCGGGATGTCGTAGTCGACCGCGAGCGCCGCGCCGCGGGTCGGCAAATCGAGGGCCGCGAGGCGCCGCACGATCGCCGGCGCGTAGAGGTGATCGGCCATCGTGAGCAGCGTCCCCGGGATCACGTGTTCCCGCGCGGCCAGCAGCGATACGCCGTTCTTGCGGTCGTATTGCGTGTTGTTCACGTACGTGATCGCGAGGCCGCGCGAGCTCTCCGCGGCGAGCGCGCGCCGGATGAGCTCTTCCTTGTAGCCCGTGACGACCACCACCTCGCGGATCCCCTCGGCGCGTAGCGTGCGGAGGATTCGAACGAGGAGCGGAACCCCTGCGACCGGCTTGAGGGGCTTGGGTGCGATCTCGCCACTCACGAGGCGCGAGCCGATTCCTGCGGCGAGCACGACAGCCCGCTCCATCATTTGTTTTTCAAGCATGAAGGTGCGGTGACCAATCCGAAGGCGACCCTCGTAGCACGCCTTCTGCCTGCGAAACAATTCCCATCGGTCCGCTTGCAAAAGCGGTGTTCCGGCGTCTCACAGTGTTGCAAAAGCGCAACACCCACCCGGCTTCGTCGATGAAGCCGAGCGCCATCAACCACGACGCATCCGGGGGCGATCCGCGTACGCGGTGAAGGGAGATGCAGAGCCATTCAAAGCAATCCAGAGGCCAGCGTCGCCGCTACCGCGCGTTCGCACCTCACGCGCGCTCGAGCGGGGATCGAGCCAAAAATTCGCATCGTGCTGCCGTGAGCGAGCGCGCACGCGAGCACGGGTACGCGTGCGCAGAGCGCGACAGCGCGACCTCGTTGCCAGACCCCGAGGGCGCGAGCGGGACGCGGCGCGCTGCCACGACGGGTGACGCTCATGCGAGACGCCTCCACGCGAGCCCGAGCCCTCGCCGTGCGTTCGCGTCACCCCGCGAGCGAGCGCCGGCTCTCGGACGACCAGCCGATCCGAGCGACGCGCGCCCGTGTCCACGACGTCACGCGACCTGCCTCGGCCCCGTTCGGGTCGCACATCGCGCGCCGTGGGCGTTCGGGCCCTCGCGAGGACTGATCAGACGCCGTGCACACGCCGCGCGGCACGTCATGCTCCGGGGGCCAACGCCGAACGCGCTGCTTGAGTGTGACGAGGCGTTGGCCTAGACATGCCCCCCGCGGGGCGCGGGATCGCGACGACATACGGAGGAGCAGGAGTGAAGCAGCCGAAAGAAATCAAGAAGGCAGAGGGCAAGCTCGGCGTGCTCCTGCCGGGGCTCGGTGCGGTATCGACGACGACGATCGCCGGCGTGATGCTGGCCCGCAAGAACCTGGCGCTGCCGATCGGGTCGCTGACGCAGCTCGGGACCATCCGGCTCGGCAAGCGCACGGACAACCGCTCGCCGTTGATCCGCGACTTCTTGCCCCTCGCCTCGCTCGATCAGCTCGAGTTCGGCGGTTGGGATCTCTTCCCCGACACCGCCTACGAGTCCGCCAAGCACGCCGAGGTGCTCGAGTCGCGCCACCTCGATCAGGTGCGCGACGAGCTCCAGCAGATCACGCCGATGAAGGCGGTCTTCTACCCGGAGTACGTCAAGCGCCTGCACGGTCCGCACGTCAAGACGGGCAACACGAAGGCCGACATGGTCGAGCAGGTGCGCGACGACATCCGCACCTTCTTGAAGACCAAGGGCTGCTCGCGCGCCGTCGCGGTGTGGTGCGGATCGACCGAGGTCTACTTCCCGCCGGGCGACGTGCACGCGTCGATCGAATCGTTCGAGGCCGGCCTTCTGCGCAACGATCCGGGCATCTCGAACTCGCAGATCTACGCCTGGGCCTGCCTGAAGGAGCGCGTGCCTTACGCGAACGGCGCGCCGAACCTCACGGTCGACTTCCCCGCCGCGTGGGACCTCGCGAAGAAGATGGAGGTGCCCATCGCCGGCAAGGACTTCAAGACCGGCCA
>JANMGF010001547.1:0-16752 GCA_031374535.1 Polyangium sp. (in: bacteria) | reverse complement strand
GGCGGCGCTGGAGGCGGCGGCGGGGGGCGCGTAGCGCAGGGACGTGCTTGGCGGGCTTGTCCTCGTTGATCATCGAGGCGTACGCTCGTCCCTATGCGTCCGGGCGATGTCATCGACAAAAGGTTTGAGGTCAACGCAATTGCGGGGCGTGGTGGGATGGGCGTGGTGTATCGGGCCATCGACCGAACCACGCACGACCTCGTCGCCGTGAAGCTCCTGCGCGACGCGGAGAGCGCCGACCTCGTCGCCCGTTTCGTGCATGAGGCGAAGGTCCTCGGCGAGATCGATCATCCGCATGTCGTTCGGTACGTGACGCATGGAGTCGCGGGGGAGGAGCCTTATCTGGTGATGGAGTGGCTCGAAGGCCTGAGCCTCGCGGAGCTGCTCTCGCGGCAGGCCCTCTCCATCGAGGAGAGCATCGAGCTCACGCGGCGCGTGGCGAGCGCGCTCGGCGCGGCGCATGCCTGCGGCGTCGTGCATCGAGACATCAAGCCGACCAACGTCTTCTTGCAAGACGGGGCCATCGAAAAGGTCAAGCTCCTCGATTTCGGCATTGCGCGCCTCGCGCGGGTGACGATGCCTCTGACAGCGACGGGGGTTCTCCTCGGCACGCCGGGGTACATGGCACCCGAGCAGGTCCGCGGGGATCGAGCCGCCACCGATGCGCGGGCAGACGTCTTTTCGCTGGGCTGCGTGCTCTTCGAGTGCCTGACGGGCAAACCCGCGTTCCAGGGGGCGCACGTCATGGCCTTGCTCGCGAAGCTCTTGATGGAGGACCCGCGGCGGGTCCGCGAGTTTTGCCCCGAGGTCCCGGCCTTCCTCGACGAGCTTTGCGCGTCGATGCTTTCGAAGGACCCCGACAAACGGCCGGAGAACGGGGCTGCGGTGGTCGCCGCTCTCGAAACACGCGAAGCCCTCGTCCCCTCGCTCCGCCAGCGCGGGCCCGGGGCGCTGACGGATGTGGAGAGCCGGCTCGTCTCGGTCATCGCCGTCGCGGCGACAGCGGCGGATGGCGGCGGCGCTGCGCCGGATTTTACGCAGGTATCGACGCTGCAGCGCAATCCGTTCGCGCGGGTGCGTCAGGCCGTCGCGCCGTTCGGCGCAAAGGTGGAGGAGCTGGCGAATGGAATGCTCGTCGTGCTCCTCGTGGGCACGGGGCCGGCGACGGATCAGGCGGCGGTCGCCGCGCGCTGCGCCCTGCGATTGCAAACCCTCTTGCCGCGCGCGCCGATTGTATTGCTCACGGGCCGGGGCGTGAGCACGGAGCGATTGCCCGTCGGGGAGGTCTTCGAGAGCGCGGCCTCGCTCCTTTCGGAGGTCCAGCTCGCGTGGATGGGGAGCGAGACGTTCCCGGGGCTCTGCGTCGACGAGGTGACGCGTGCTTTGCTCGACGTGCGGTTCGACGTGGCCGAGCACGGCGGCAGGCTCGTCTTGCGTGGCGAGCGCGAGGTCGGGAGCGAGGCGCGTACCTTGCTCGGCAAGCCGAGCCCGTTCGTGGGACGGGATCGAGAGCTGCGGAACCTGCTGGAGACCATCGAGGACAGCGTCGACGAGCGGCAGGCGAGCGTGATGCTCGTGACGGGGCCCGCGGGGATGGGCAAGTCGCGGCTCCGGTACGAGCTTTTGCGGAAGGTGCGGGCCTCGAGGCCGGAGGTGGCGGTCTCGATCGGGCGCGGGGATTCAATGGGCGCGGGGTCGGCGTTCGCGATGCTGGCGTCGGCGTTCCGGAGCTCGCTCGGGATCTCGCAGGGCGAGCCGATCGAGGACCAGCGCGGCAAGCTCTCGGCCGCCGTGGCCCAGTTCGTCGAGGCCCCGGAGCGTCCGCGCGTCACCACGTTTCTCGCCGAGATGATCGGCGCGCCTTTCCCGGACGAGGACGATCCGCGATTGCGCGCGGCGCGGCAGGATGCCTCGATCATGGCGTCGCGTATCGAGGCGGCGTACGTCGATTTCGTGGTCGCCGCGACGCGCGTCGTGCCCGTGCTTTTCGTGCTGGAGGATCTCCAGTGGGGCGACGCGCCGTCGGTGAGGCTCATCGACGTGGCGCTGCGGGAGGCGCGAGACAGGCCGTTTGTCGTGGTGGCCTTTGCGAGGCCGGAGGTCGAAACCTTGTTCCCGGGTCTCTGGCGCGACCGGCACCTGGAGACGATCCGGCTCTTGCCCCTGTCGCGCCGCTCGGCGGAGAGCCTTTCGCGCAGCATGATCGGGGATTCGAGCCGAGCGGACGTCATCGCGACCATCGTGGACCGCGCGGCGGGCAATGCGTTTTACCTGGAGGAGCTGATCCGGGCTGTCGTCGAGGGGCGCGGGCATGCCTTGCCGGAGACGGTGCTCGGGATGGTGGAGGCGCGGCTGGCGGCGCTCTCCCCGGAGGCGCGGAGGGTCTTGCGCGCGGCGAGCTTGTTTGGTGAGGTGTTCTGGGAGCGGGGGGTGCTCGCTCTCCTCGGCGAGGAAGACGCGCGCGTGACGCGAGAGACGCTTTGCACGTTGTGCGAGGGCGAGGTCGTGGTTTCCCGGTCGGAGAGCCGTTTCGTGGGGGAGACGGAGTACGCGTTCCGGCATGCCCTCGTGCGCGAGGGGACCTATGCGATGCTGACGGAGCGGGATCGCGCGGTCGGGCATCGGGTCGCGGGCGAGTGGTTGGTCCAGGCCGGCGAGCAGGATCCGATGGTGCTGGGGGTGCATTTCGAGCGGGGTGGCGTCGGGAGACGCGCGGCGGAGTTTTATGCGCATGCAGCGGAGATGGCGCTCCGCGGGGGTGACCTGAGCGCGGCCATCACGCGCGCCGAGAATGGGCTCGCATGCGGGCCGGAGGCGGATGCGGCGTCCGCGCTGAACACCTGGCTCGGGCTCATTTATTTTCTGTATGCCGATTACCCCAAAAGTTACACCTATTCCATCGCGGCGGTGGAGACGGTCGGCGCGGAAGATCCGAGGTGCGCCGTCGCCCTGGGTCTTGCTGTCGTGGCGGCGCTGTTCAGCGGTCAATTCGAAGCCTTTGGCGCGCTGGTCCCCTCCTTGATGCGGATCGAGCCCTCGGGCAGCGGCGTCGCCGCGACATTACAAGGGCTGTACGGCGCGTTCATTGCGCTGATGGTCGCGGGAAAACAGGACGAAGCGTTCCCCCTTCTCCAGCGAATCCTGGAGATCGCAGCCGCGAACCCGGGGGACCTGCTCGGGGCCGCGTGGACGACATGGGCGCAGGTGTTCTGGCTGCGCGACGCCGAGCAAGACCCGTGGCGATCCCGCGAATACAACTTCGCCACGATCTCGGGTTACGAGGCCGCCGGAGCCAGGCAATATCGAGGCATCACGGAGACGATCTGCGCGTGGGGGCATGGTTTGCTCGGGCTCACGAGCGAAGCGAGCGAGATGCTCGATCGATTGCTCGTCACGAGCGACGCGGGGAACCTCGTATGGACCTATTCCACCTTTTACAAGAGCCAGCTCCTGCTCCAGTCCCGAGAGCTCGAGCAAGCCCGCGAGCTCGCCGATCGGCTCGGCCAATCGGCCATGGCGGCCGGCGATCACGTCATGCACGCGAATGCGCGCTTCATCAGGATCGAATGCCTCCTCCTGACGGAAAAGCTCGAAGAAGCGGAGCGCGCGCTCGCGGAGATCGCGGGTCCCAGCATGATGATGCCGTATCTCCACGCGCGGTACCTTTCGCTGCTCGGCGAGGTTCGGCGTCATCAGGGGCGCTTCGAAGAAGCCGTGAAGCTCACCGCCGAGGCCGTCACCCGGGGAAAACCCGGTCCGAGGTTTCAGTACGGGGAGGATCCCCTCTTGCTCCGCCACGCCGAAATCCTCCACGCCTCCGGCGATCTCCCCGCCGCCCGCCGTGTCCTCACGGAAGCCAAGGACGATCTGCTCGCACGTGCCGAGAAGATCCCCGACCTCGCGGTGCGCCGCTCCTTCCTGGAGAACATCCCCCACAACCGACGAACCCTGGCCCTCGCCCGCGACTGGCTCGGGGACGCCGTCGAGCCGCGCCACCCCTGACGCATCGCTCCCCGCGCACCGCGCAAAAACCCTGGAAAACCCGCCACTTCGCCGCAACGCGTTGTTCGCGGAACTCGATCCAGGGCAGCCTCCTTCTGCTATCGTCGCCCGCGCCATCGCAGGCGCCCACCAAACCAAAACGAGGGCGGGAGGAGACATCGTGCTCATCGGAGTTCCGAAGGAGATCAAGACCAGGGAGTATCGCGTCGGCATGACGCCGGCAGGCGTGCGCGCCTTCGTGAACCGGGGGCACAAGGTGCTCGTCCAGGTCGGGGCCGGCGAAGGCAGCGGCATCGCGGACGAAGCCTACGTGCGCGCGGGCGCGACGATGGTCTCGACGGCGGCCGATGCCTGGGGCGCCGAGATGGTCGTGAAGGTGAAGGAGCCCTTGCCCGCGGAGTACGGGTTCTTCCGGAAAGACCTCATCGTCTACACGTACCTGCACCTCGCCGCCGAAGCCGAGCTCACGAAGAAGCTCGCGCAGACGGGCGTCGCCGGCATCGCGTACGAGACGATCGAGCTCGCCGATGGTTCGCTCCCGCTCCTGCGTCCGATGAGCGAGGTCGCAGGTCGCATGTCCGCGCAGGTCGGCGCCTCGTGTTTGCAGAAAGAGCACGGCGGCAAGGGCATCCTGCTCGGCGGCGTGCCCGGTACGCGGCGCGGGCGCGTGGTGATCCTCGGCGGCGGCGTCGTCGGGAAAAACGCCGCGACGATCGCGGTCGGCATGGGCGCGCAGGTGACCGTGCTCGACGTGCGTGGCGACACGATGGAGTACCTCGAGGACGTCTTCGGCGGCGCGATCGAGACGCTCTACTCGAACCAGGACAACATCGAGGCGTGCGTGGCGCGCGCGGATCTGGTGATCGGCGCGGTGCTCGTGACGGGCGCGAAGGCGCCGAAGCTCGTCACCGAGAAGCTCATCTCCGAGATGGAGAAGGGCAGCGTGGTCGTCGACGTGGCCGTGGACCAAGGCGGCTGCATCGAGACGTGCCGCCCGACGACGCACGACAACCCCACGTACGAGGTGCACGGGGTCGTGCACTACTGCGTGGCGAACATGCCGGGCGCCGTGAGCCACACGAGCACGTGGGCACTCACGAACACGACGTTGCAGTACGGCCTTTCGATCGCGGACAAGGGCGTCGCAGGGGCGGCGCGCGCCGATCGTGCGGTGCTGCTCGGCGTGAACACGTTCGGCGGCGCGGTGACGTACGGCCCCGTGGCGCAGGCGCACAACCTCGAATACGTGCCGGTCGAGCGAGCGCTCGGCTGAGAAGGCGGGAGAGCCGTGGGATCGCAGCGCAAGAAGATCGCCATCCTCGGGGGGGACGGCATCGGGCCGAGTGTCACGCACGAGGCCAAGCTTCTCCTCGAGATTTACCGGGACAAAGCGGGTCTGCCGCTCGATCTCTGGGAGCTCGACCTGGGGGCCGATCGGTACCTGCGCGACGGCACCACGTTCCCGCCGGAGATCCAGGTCGCGGTGCGCCGCGAGTGCGCCGCGGTCCTCCTCGGCGCGCTGGGCGATCCGCGCGTGCCCGGCCTCGAGCACGCGCGGGACATCCTCTTCGGGATGCGTTTCGGCTTCGACCTCTACGCCAACGTGAGGCCGGTCAAGGCGCTCTCCGATCGCCTCGTGCCGCTGAAAGGTCGCGGCGCGAAGGACGTGGACATGGTGGTGTTCCGCGAGAACACCGAGGGCATCTACGTCGCCATGGGCGGGCAGTTCAAGCGCGGCACGCCCGACGAGGTCGCGATCAACGAGGACCTCAACACGCGCAAGGGCGTCGAGCGGATCATCCGCGCGGCGTTCGAGTACGCGAAACGGACGGGGCGAAAGCGCGTGTGCATGGCGGACAAGTCGAACGCCATGCGGCACGCGCACGAGCTCTGGCTGCGCGTGTTCGACGAGGTGCGGCGCGAGTATCCGGGCATCGAGTCGCGGCATCTTTACGTCGACGCGCTTTGCCTGCTCATGATCCAGGATCCGTCGCAGTTCGAGGTGCTCGTGATGAACAACCTCTTCGGCGACATCGTGACGGACCTCGGCGCCGCGCTCCAGGGCGGGCTCGGGATGGCGGCGAGCGCGAACATACACGCGTCGGATCCGGGGCGCGTGGCGCTCTTCGAGCCGGTGCACGGATCGGCGCCGCCGCTCGCGGGCAAGGACATCGCGAACCCGTTCGCAGCGCTCCTGACGGTGGGCATGATGCTCACGCACCTCGGCTGGCCCGAGGAAGAGACGCGGATCGAGCGCGTCGTGGCAGAGGCGATCGAGGAGAAGGCGTGCACCGTGGATGTGGGTGGGACGCTTGGGACACGCGCGGCAGCGGCGTGGGTGCGGGAGCGGGTGGCGAAGGAGCTGTAGAGACGAGGCGCGCGCCGAGCCTCGATCAATCCAGCAGGATCGAGGCCGTCGCGAAGCCGGCTCCCGCGGTAGGATCGTACGGAGGCACCGACGCTCCCATCAGCATGTTGACCGCGCACGTCACCGTCGGCTGACCTCGCAGCATCGGATCCACACGATGGCTCGCGACACGCCCGTCGGCGCCGAACACGATCGTGACGCCGAAGCCCCGCGGTCCCGGCATCCTGCCACACAAGGGTTTCGCGCCTCTGGCCAGGAAGTCGACGGATCGCTGGGCCGCAACCGCGTCGAAGGGCTTGGGGACCGGGCTCGGCGGCGGGGCTTTTGCGGGCGCACTCTTCGGCGCGGGTACAGGCTTCACGGGCTCGGCGCTCGGCGGCGTCGTCACCTCCGGCGCCCGTTGCGGCTCGGGCGTGGGCATCGCCGAAGCGCTCGATACCGGGGGTAGGATCGGCTCCTTTCGTTCTGTTTGCTCCGTCGACCTATCGCCTGCCGACACCTGCCGATCCTCCGCTCGTTTCGTGGCCACCTGCCACGTGAGCCCCGCGATGAGCGCTGCCCCCGCGAGCCCCAGCGGGATCCGCGGGCTCCAACGCCTCGCCGTCGCTTCCGCGGTCGGCACCGTGTGCCCCACGGCCACCCCTGTCGTATGGCCTGCCGCGGCGAGCTTCCCGGGCGAGGCCGGCGCTGGCATCGTGGCCGCCATCTCCGCGCCGCCGAGCCCCGCCACCGCCGTCGCCGCGAGCCCGAGGCCCTCGCCGCCCCCGCTGCCGAGCGCCGCGAGCGCCGCCAGCTCCGTCGGCTTCGCGACCTCCGACCCGATCGCCGGCACGAGCGCCTCCCAGGCCTCCTTCGCCGTGGGAAACCGCGCGCCCGGGTCTCGGTCCACGCAGCGCGCGAACCACCGGTCGAGCTCCGCAGGCAGCGGCACCTCCACGCCGAGCTCGACCGCGCGCACCGACGCGGGGACGAGGGGCTCGAACAGGATCTCCCGCAGGAGCGCTTGCACGCTCACGCCAGGCTCGGCCGCCGCGCGCCAGTACGACCGGCCCGTCAGGGCCGTGAACGCGACCAGGCCGAGCGACCACACGTCCGCGCTCGGCATGATCTTCGACCGTGGGTCCGTCTGCTCCGGCGCCATCCACAGAGGCGTGCCCACCGCGCTCGTCGCCATCGTGCGGGCCTCGACCGTCAGCTTGGCGATCCCGAAATCGAGCAGCTTGACGTCGAACGAACGGCTCGAGCCTCGCGCGTGCAGCGTGAAGATGTTCTCGGGCTTGAGGTCGCGGTGCACGATCCCCGCCGCGTGGGCCGCGGCGAGCGCGTGGCAAACCGGCTCCAGGATGGTCCGCGTGTCCTCCGGCGACAGGGCGCCACGGCTGATCGTGGCCGCGAGGTCCTCGCCTTCGAGCAGCTCCATGGCGATGAACGGCGCGCCGCACGCTTCATCCACGCCCGCGGCGATCACCTGCACCACGTGGTCGCTCGGGATCTTTGCTCCGACGCGCGCCTCCTGCTCGAAGCGCTCGCGCAGCTTCGTATCGCTCACCAGCGACGGATGCATCAGCTTCAGCGCGCGCTTGCGCCCCGTGCTGAGCTGCTCGGCGACGTAGACGGCGCCCATGCCACCCGCGCCGAGCTGCCGCTCGATCCGAAAATCGCCCCCCAGAACCGTCCCCACCCCGGGCATGTGCGTGCTCACGGAAGGACGCTACCGCTCGACGAACGCGAAGTGGTGCGAAAACATGCGCGTCGTACTTCATCCGGGCAAAAAGCTTTTGCAGAGCCGGATGAGAATCGATTGCGGATTATTTGGTTCTGCCGGACCAGACTCGACGGGATGAACGACGTCACCCCTCGGCGGATCCCTGGGCAGGGGTCCCTCGATGGGGTAAGAACATGCCATGGGGCATCCGGCGGAAAAGCTGTATCCGGCGACGTACGCTGACCTCGAGGCGGTCCCACCGAACCAGGTGGCCGAGCTGATCCAGGGCACGTTGTACGTATTTCCGCGGCCTGCGCCGAGGCATGCGAGGGCGAGCTCGAAGCTCGGCTCGTTCCTCGTGCCACCGTTCGACGAGGGGGACGGCGGTCCCGGCGGTTGGTGGATCCTCGACGAGCCCGAGCTGCATCTTGGCGAAGACACCCTCGTCCCCGACCTCGCCGGCTGGCGCGTCGAACGGATGCCCGAGCTGCCCGAGACGGCCTTTTTCGGCCTCGCGCCGGACTGGGTCTGCGAGGTCGCGAGCCCCTCGACCGCGGCGATCGACCGGGCGAAAAAGATGCCGGTCTACGCACGTGAAGGCGTGCGCCACATCTGGATCGTCGACCCGATCGAGCGCCTTCTCGAGGTCTTCGCATGCACCCCGGAGGGCCGCTGGCTCCTGCTTGGCGTCCACTATGACGACGCCAAGGTGCGCGCCGAGCCCTTCGATGCGATCGAGCTCGACCTTTCCAAGCTCTGGAACAAGCCCTCGCCAGGAACCGGCCCGTCGAAGTAGGGCCCCGGACTCAGCCCTCCCCGCTCTCCTCGCCGGACGCTTCCTCGCCTTCCGCCTCGGCACTCGCGTCGTCGACCGTCTTCCAGAGGTCCGCCAGATCGAGCTCGAGCCCCTCGCACCCAGGCACCGCCACGCGCTCCGCCGACGCTTGCAACGCGATCACGTACCGCCCGTCCGCGCCGAGCTCCAGGACCTCGAGGAGACGCGCCTCGGGGTCGAGGAGCCAGTACCAGCGCACGCCGAAACGCGCGTAGTCGCCGAGCTTCTCGACGCGATCCCGCCGCACGTCTCGCGCCCGCGGGGAGACCACCTCCACCACGACATGCGGAGGGACACGGGAAAGCGAGGCGTGCATGCCGATCTTCGGGCGTGACGCATACACCGTCACGTCGGGCTTGCGTCCGCGGCGCGCGGACACGCCGAGCTTGTGCTCGGAGCCCAGCGCGAAGCCGCTGCGTGGAGCCACCCAGTTCCCGAGCATGCGGATCAACCAGCTCACGATGATCTCGTGCAGATACGTCGGCACCTCTTCCTCCACCAGCACGCCGTCGACGAACTCGCCCGGCTCGTCCTCGTCCAGGTCGGCCCACTGCTCGAGCGTCATCAGCTCCGGCCGGAGCGCCTCTGCCGTCGCGATCGCCACCATGCCGTCCAGCATACCATCGTCCGGGAGCCCATGCGCCGCCTCTCGACCGAACGAGAAACCACAGGAATCCTGAGGGCACGCGCGATCGCGCCTCCCGCCCCCGTCGCCACAAATTGGAGCTGCCGCGTCGGCCTGTGATACGGCCCCAGTCAATGGGTGCGCAAGCTACCGCGTTGGACCGAATCGAAGGCGGGCGTCCCGAGGCCATGGGCGTCGTGACGCTCGAAGGCATCGCACCGCTCGTCTTGCCCGAGCGGCGTCCAGAGCCGCCGAAAGAGGTCCGGACAGCACCCACGCCCGAACGGCTCGGCGGCGTACGCGCGGATTTCGTCGCGACGCTCGGTCGGAGGGTGGTCGAGCTGCGCACCGCCGTCACCAGGCTCGCCGAAGATCCGGCCTCACCCGTGCGGCGCGACGAGCTGCGGAGGCGCGTGCATGCCCTCGCCGCCGCGGCGCGGCTGCTTCGGTTCAACAAACTCGCCGAGGAGCTCGCCACGGGCGAGGCGCTTGTCGATCGCATCGCCGAGCGAGGCAAGCTCACCGAGGACGAGTGGAAGGCTCTGCGAGGTATGCTCGATCGGCTGCCCGAGCTCGCCTGGGGCGAGGCCTCGCTCGCCGCCGCGCCGGAGCGCGACAATGCGCCTCGTTCGGCCAGCAGCGGTCCACGGACGTTGCCGTCGGCAGAACGCCCCGCCGGGGTCGAGAAGACGAGCGCGGGCGCCCAAGGCATGCCGCAAACGGTGCTGTTCGTCGGCCCCGAGAAGCTCGCCGAGGCGCTGGCGTTGGATCATGCCGAGGGAGCAGCTTCGTTTTTCGAGGTCGAACGCACGGAGGACCTCGGGGCCGCGCCCGACCTCGCGCGCGCGCTCGCTCCCGATGTCATCGTGATCGACGCCGACAAGCCAGGCGCGCGGGAGCTCGTGGCGTCCTTGCTCGCCGATCCGCTCACCGAGGAGGTGCCGATCCTCCTGCTCGGGCGCTTCTCCCGCCCCGACGACGCCGCGCTGTATGCCGCGCTCGGCGTCGCGCGGACCCTGCCGAAGCCCGTCTCGCCGGATGCCCTGCGCAAGGCCTGCGCCGAGGTGACCGCGAGTTACGTGCGCCGCGAGATCGCCCGCGCGCCGATCGGGGAGGTCACGCTCGACGATCTCGGCACGCGTCTCGCCGAGGAGCTACGTCGGGGCCTGTGCGACGCAGCCGATGCCCGCGCCCGTGCGACACGCGTCGAGCTCGGGGAGGGCAGCGAGGTGCTCGCCGCGTTGTGGGGCGCGGTCGCGCGGATCCGGGACCTCGTCACGATCGAGTCGCAAGGCAAAGTGCGGTTTTCACCGAGCGGGCCGGAAGGCGCGCTCCCCTTCGCGCCATGGCTCGGCGGCCCCGAGCAGACGGGCAAGGCGACCCGCGCGCGCACGCTTGGGGAGACCCGCGGCGCCCGTGTCCCCACGCTCGATCGTCTTCGCGTGGTCGTCGCCGACGACGACGCAGCCGTCACCTGGTTTCTCGCAGGCGTGCTCCGCGCAGCCGGCGCGCGCGTGTACGAGGCCCACGATGGCGAGCGCGCCTTCGAGATCGCGTGCGAGGTCTCGCCCGACCTCGTCGTCAGCGACATCGTGATGCCTGGCCTCGACGGCTTCGCGCTTTGCCGCGCGATCAAGCGTGACTTTGCGCTCCGCGACGTCCCCGTCGTGCTGCTCTCGTGGAAGGAGGACCTCCTCCAGCGCGTGCGTGAGCTCGGCGTCGGCGCCGACGGCTACATGCGCAAGGAGGCCAGCGCCGCGGCCGTCGTGCAGCGCCTCCGCGAGATCCTGCGCCCCCGCCTGCGCGTCGCCGAGCGCCTCGCGCAGGGTGGCGAGGTCCGCGGACGCCTCGACGGCCTCACGCCCCGCACCTTGCTCGCGCTCGCGTGCGCCCACCGCCCCGCGTCCACGCTCACCGTGCGCGACGCGATCTACCTGTACGAGGTCGAGATCCGCGAAGGCCGCCCCGTCCGCGCGACGCGCACCACGGCCGACGGCTCCTTCGAGCGGGGCCCCGGCGTGCTCGCGCGGCTGCTTGGCCTCGGCGCCGGTCGTTTCGTGGTCACGCCCGTCGACCACGACGTCGCGCACCTCTCGGGAGCCCGCCCCGATCTCGAAGGCTCGCTCGCCGATCAGCTCGTCGCGCCCATCGCCTCGGCCCGCGCGGCGCAACGCCTTCTCTCCGGCGCCTCGCTCGTGACCGTCGAGCGTGTGGAGATCGACCTCCAGCTCCTCGGCCCCGTGGAAGGCGCGACCCCCGAGCCTTTGCGTTCGCTCCTGCGCTCGATCGCGGCCGGCGCCTCGCCCCGCGTGCTCGTCTCGACCGGCAAGGCGGCGCCGCACCTCGTCGAGGATGTTCTCTGCGACGCGGCGGCGCATGGCGCGATCACCGCGGTCGTCGGCGAGGCCGGCGTCGATCTGCTCACGCCCGCCGTGCATCGTGAGTCCGAGCGGCTCCGCGGCGTGCGTCGCCCGCCCCCGCCCGCGCTCATCCCCGCGCTCGCGGACATCCTGCCCGAGCCCGCGCCGAGCACCCCGGAGCCGATCTCCGCGGTGATCGATCGTTCGGCCACGCCCGGCCCGGTGTTCGCGCGGGACATGGGCTCGCCGGACCCGTCCTTCGTGGAGCTCCAGCCCGACGAGGTTCTGTCGGTCGAAGTCGGGTCCGTCCTCGACCTCGCACCGATGCCCGCGCCCGCTCCCGCTTCTGCTCCCGCTCCCGCTCCCGCTCCCGCTCCCGCTCCCGCAGCCCGCATGTCGGCTCTCCCTTCTGCGCGGCCCATCCCGACCTCCCTCGGCACCCTCGTCCCCCCGCCGGTCGAGGATCTCCCGCCGCCGCCTCGTGCCTCCTTGCCTTCGGCACACACGCCTGGCCTGCGTACGCTCGATCCCGAGGTCGAGAGCCGTCCCAGCCGGTTCCGCAAGAACACCAAGGACAGCCGCGACGAGGCACCGCCCTCCCGCCGCGACGGCAGCTCCCGCACACGCATCAGCGCCTGGATCCTCTTCGCCGTCGCCGGCACCGTCTTCGCCGTCGGCAGCCGCCTCTCGCACCAACGCGTCGCCCCCGCCCCTGCGCCTGCCGCCCTTTCCACGCCGAGCGCCACAGCCCCCGTCGACCCGCCCGCCCCCGCGCCCGAGCCCGAGCCCGCCGCCGCGGCTCCGCGCGATCGTCGTGAGGGCGACACCGCCGACTTCCCCGTCATGCCCCAGGACCTCCCCCTCCGCGCCGAGGACAAGGTCCCCGCCGGCCAGGGGCTGCTCGAGGTCGTCGCCGGGCCGAGTGATTCGATTTACGTCGATGGCCAGCTCATCGGCACGGGGCCGATTGTCCAGTCCAAGCTCGCCTCCAAGAAGGATCCCTACGAGATCCGCGTACGCCTCCGCGGCGAGGAGCGGGTTCGGTTCGCCCAGGTCAAGGAAGGCCGCTTGACGCGGCTTCGCATCGCGCCACCTTGGTCGCGTTGAGGTCTTCCGCCCCGCTCGTTTCAGCGCTCCTCCTCGCGTCCGCCCTCGCCGCGACCGCTTGCAGCCCCGGCAAGGGCAACGAGCAGGGAAAACCTGCACCCACCGGCAGCGCCGCCGCGCCCGCGCCGCCTCCGCCCGCCCGCATCGTCACCGACCTCATCGAGCAGATCCCCGCCTGCGACCTCGAGCACCGCGGCCTCCTCCTCGACACCGGCACCGACGCCATGATCGGCCGCTTCGCCTGGAACGGCACGGCCCCGCGCGGCATCGACCCCGCCGAGCACGACGCCTCCACCTGGATGCGCGTCTCCAACCGCACCCTGCGCGTCTACTTCGTCCTGCCCGAGGCGAGCCCCGTCTTCGTCGCCGCCCGCTCGATGGGTTTCGCCTCCCGCGCGGCCACCGTCTCGCTCGACGACCAGCCCCTCGGCACCCTCAACTTCCAGCGCGACCAGATCCGCGTCGCCACCACCGGCGCCACCACGCTCCCCGTCGATCCGGGCCTGCACACGCTCACCTTCCGCTTCATGGGCCGCGCGAAGTCCGGCGATCCGCTCGTCGACCTCGACTGGATCCGCATCGGCTTCCCCGACGAGAGCACCGCCACCTTCGGCCCGCCCACCCTCCGCGACGTCGTCCTGCCCGCGGCGGCCCTCTCCGGCATCCCGCACCGCTCGATCGCCCTCCGTGGCCCTGGCGCGCTCCGCTGCTCCCTTCGCCTCCCGCCCGGCGCCCGCCTCCGCACCTCCGTCGGCATGCTGGGTCCCGGCGAGGCCGACGCCCGCGTGCGCCTCGTGCGTGACGGCCAAAAATCCGTCGACCTGCTCACCCAGCACGTCACGGGCGGGGACAAGGCCGTCTGGACGGACCTCGACCTCCCCCTCGACCCCCAGGGCGGCGCGCTCGCGTCCCTCGAGCTCCGCGCCGAAGGCACCTCGCCGGGGGCCCGTGTGCTTTTTGGCGACCCGGTGATCGTGCTCCCCGCGGCCCCGCCTCCGGCCACGGCCAAGGCGCGCGCCGTGGTCCTCGTCGTCATGAACGGCCTCGACCGGGAGACCCTCCCGCCCTGGCATGCGGGCCCCACGCCCCAGCTCCCCACGCTCTCCGAGCTCGCGCTCGCCGCGACCACCTTCCACCGCCACCGCGCGCCGACGACCTTCCCGGGCAGCGTCGTCGGCTCCCTGCTCACGGCGTTGCCCCCGCGAGGCCATACCGTCACCGATTTCGGCGCCCGCATGCCGGCCTCGAACACCACGCTCGGCGCCGTCGCCCACGACGCCAGCATTCGCGCCGCCATGTTCACCGGCGTCCCCGCGACGTTTCGTTCGTTCGGGTTTGGCGAGGGCTGGGAGCATTTCGCCGAATATCCTCCCTACGGCAACGACCCGGCCACCGCGCCCCTCGACGGCGCCGCCACCTGGCTCACCGACGTCCTTCGCCAGGCCCCCGAGGCGCGTTTGCTCATCGCGGTGCATGCCCGTGGAGGCCATCCGCCGTGGGACGTCTCGCCCAAGGAACAAGCCCAGCTCCCGCCGAGCACCTATACCGGCGTCATCGAGCCACGCCGCGCGGCGCAGCAGCTCGCGACGTTGCGAAAGAAAAAGGACAAGAAGGAAGTCCTTTCGGCGCAGGACCAGGAGCGTATTCGTGCCCTCGAAGGCGCCGCGCTGGCCGCGCAAGACCGCGCCCTCGGCGGGCTGGTCACGGCGTTGAAGACGGCCGGCCTCTGGGAGAGCACCGTCTTCGTCGTCACGGGCGACGTCGGCGCCGGCGCATCCGCCCTTTATGCCGAAGGCGACGACCTCGCCGAGTCCCACCTCACGCTCCCGCTTTACGTCCGTTTCCCCGACGCACGTTATGGGGGAGCGCACGTGAATCTCCCCACCGAGGTCTGGGACATCACGCAGACGGCCCTCTCTGCCCTGGGCATTTCGTTCTCCCGCCCTGGCCTCGGCCGCGACCTCGCCGCCGTCGCCTCCGGCCTCGAGGACTCCTCCTCCGAGCCGCAAATCGCGACCCTGGACGACCGTTTCTCCGCCCGCTGGGGCGAGCTCATCATGACCGGCCGCTACGACGCGGCCCCGTTCCTTTGCGACCTCGAGCTCGACCCCACCTGCGCCTTCAACCGCCGCGAGACCCTGCCGCTCGCCGCGCAAGCCCTGTTCCGCCGGATCATGACGAGGGACCAATCGACACGCGCGGACCTGCAGAAGCGGGAGCCGGCGACGATCGACGCGGATACGGCGGCGGCGTTGCGTGTGTGGGGGACGATCGAGTGAGATCCACAGCCCCCGGCGCTTTTCACATTCCTCTCCCCGCCCACCCCGTGTAAACACCGATCCCGAAGGGGCCCGACGGAGGATCGGTTGCGTTTCGTATTGTCTCGATGGTCACACGCCATCGCCCTAGCTGCGGGCCTCCTCGCCTCGCGACCCGCGTGGGCCCAGCCCGCGGGCCAGGCCAACGTCACCCTTCCGACCGTCGTCGAGCACGTCGACGCCGTCTACCCCCCGGACAAACTCGCCCTCGGCATCGACACCACCGTCGAGGTCCTCGTCACCGTCGAGCGCAACGGCACCGTCGGCGATGCGCAGATCGCCGCCTCCGGTGGGGAGACCTTCGACGCCGCCGCCCTCGCCGCCGTCCGCCGCTGGCGCTTCAGCCCCGCGACCCGGGACGGCGTGCCCATCCGCGCCCGCATCCGCGTCCCCTTCCACTTCGCCCCCGAGGCCCATCCTCCCGTTCTTCCGGGCCCCAACGGCACACCCGACCCCATACCCCCGAACGGCGCCCCCGTCCCTTCGCCCGGCGGAGGCACGCCCGCGGACAAACCGCCCACGCCCGCGGACACCCACCCTCGCGACCCTGCGAAACCCGCGCACAACCACAACGAACAACCCACCGAGCTCGACTCCGGCCTCGCCTTGCCCCACGCCGTCGCCGAGCCGGGCAAACCCATCGAGATCCACGTCCAGGGCCGGCCCAACCCCCCGCGCCGCGGCGCCTCCGATTTTCGCCTCGGCCGCGCCGTTCTCGACAGCGCGCCCCGCCCCACCGCCGCGGACATCCTCAAATCCGCGCCCGGCTTTCACGTCATGCGCCCCGAGGGCGACGCCGTCGCGCAACGCGTCTATCTCCGCGGCTTCGACGCCGATCATGGCCAGGACATCCAGTTCACCGTCGCCGGCACCCTTCCTCTCAATCAGCCCTCGCACATTCACGGGCAGGGGTATGCCGACCTCAATGTCCTGATCCCCGAGACCATCCGCAGCGTGCGGGTCCTCGAGGGCGTTTACGATCCTCACCAGGGCGACTTCGCCGTCGCCGGCAGCGTCGATTTCGACCTCGGCGTCGAGGAGCGCGGCGTCCGGGCCACCGGGACGTATGGATCCTTCGATACGAGGCGCCTCGTCGCCATTTTCGCGCCCGCCGGTCAATCCGAGGAGACCTTCGGCGCGGCCGTCGTGCGCACCACCGACGGCTTCGGCGACGGCGTGCGCGGCAGCCTCTCGGGAGGTTTTACCGGACAATACCGTTTCGAACTCCCGGGGGATCTCTCCGCCCTCGTCCACGTCTCCGCGTACGGCGCGCGTGCCGGCGTCGCGGGCGTGCTCAGGCGTGACGACATCATGCGCCGGGTCGTCGACTTCTACGGCGCTTACCCCGACACCTCCGCCCGCTCGCAATCGGCCGCCGCCACCCGCACCCAGGCCAGTTTTTCCCTCCAGCGCAACGGCGACGACGGCTCCG
>JANMGF010001528.1:0-8930 GCA_031374535.1 Polyangium sp. (in: bacteria) | reverse complement strand
GGGAAAGGCGTCGGCGGTCCTCCTGCCGAGCGGCAAGGGCAAGCTCCCGCTCCGCTCCCCCATCGCGCCGATGCCCAAGTTCGATCCGCAGGCGATGAAGGACTATCGCCTCGAGGTCTGTTACTTCGGCACGCTCACCTTGCGACAGGCGCGTGACGCTTACCTCGCGAGCCTCGGCAAGGACGAGCCGAGCGAGAAGAAGATCCCGAGCTTCGGCATCCCCGGCGGGCCGCCTCCCGCCGCGCCCACGATCGCGCCGCCGAAGCCCCCCACGTCCGGGGCAGCCTCCGCCGGGCCCGCCACGGGACCGTCGGCCGCCCCTGGCGCGAGCGTCTTCGCCGGCCGCAAGATGGCCGATATGGGCCTTCGCGCCCCGCACGAGCGCAACGCGCGCGCCTGCACCGTCGCCGCTGGCTTGAAGGATCCGGCCATGCCCGACGTCGACGCGGCCCTCACGGCCTTCGCGCCCTTCTCGCTCGAGCTCAGCCGCAACATCGCGGCCGCGAGCGTCTACTACCAGCGCGAGGAGTACACGAAGGACAAGTTCGAGCGCGGCAAGGAGCTGCACAAAAAGCTCGTCGCCGACTTCGCCAAGCTCGACGAGCACTCCGACAAACTCGGCAACGCGATCGCCGCGTGGCGCAAGGATCACCCGGTCGACGCAGCCAAGTTCGAGGAGGGCGAGAAGCTCGTGCACGCGGCGTACGACCGATCGCGCGGGCTGATCCTGTCGGTCCTCGCGAAGAAGATCGACGTCGCCGCGTACAAGGAGAGCGTCGCCGCGCTCGCCAAGGAGATCGAGGCGATCAAGACGTTCGGCACGAACAACGCGAACGATCCGTGGGCGAAGATCACGGTGCCGCCCTTCGGCACGTTCCTCAAGACGGCGGAGGACGCCCAGGCGAAGATCAGCGAGAAGGGGATCGAGCCCGACGCGTTCCTTTCGCTGGTCAACACGTTCACGGCGCTCGTCGAGGGCAAGCACCGCGCCCTCTCCCGCTCGCTCACCGCGAAGGGCCAGGTCGTCGAGCCGAAGGTGGGTCCGCCGACCCGCCAGATCCCGCATCCGCAGCCGGGACAGCAGATCGAGAAGCACGACGATCACGCGCACTGAAACGCGTCGTCGGCGTGACGCGGGGGGCGGCGAGCGAGCCTCGCCCCCCCCCCCTCAGCCGCCGCGGTGCTTCGACATCGCGAGCCGGTAGAGCGCCTCGTACTGGCGGCTCGCGAAATCCCAACCAAACGGTTTTTTCATGGCGCGCCGCTGCATCGAGCGGAAGTGCTCGGGGTGCTCGCGGTAGATCCACGCCGCCTCGAGCACCGTGTCCGCGAGCGCCGTGGGCGTGAGATCGTGGAACTTGAAGCCCGTCGCCATGTGCTCGACCGTGTCGTCGAGCCCGCCCACCGCGCGCACGACGGGCAACGTGCCGTAGCGCTGGCTGTAGAGCTGGTTCAGCCCGCAAGGCTCGTACCGCGAGGGCATCACGAACAGATCCGAGCCCGCCTCGATGCGGTGCGCGAGCGCGTCGTTCATGCCGATGTGGGCGCGGAATCGATCGGTCGTATGGCTGAGCCGCGTGAAGAGATCCTCCGCCCAGCCCTCGCCCGAGCCGAGCACCACGACCTGCACGTCCCGCTGGAGCAACGTGCCGAGCGCGCCCGCGAAGATGTCGATCCCCTTCTGGTTCACGAGCCGGCTGATGAGGCCAACGATGGGTACATCGGGACGAACCGGGAGCCCCATCTCGCGCTGAAGCTCCGCCTTGCAGAATGCCTTGCCTTGCAGATCGTCGGCGTCGAAATGCGCGGCGAGGTGCCGATCCGTCGCGGGGTTCCAGATCTCGTCGTCGATCCCGTTGAGGATGCCGATCACGTCGCCGCCTCGCTCGCGCAGCGCGCTTTCGAGGCCGTGACCTCCCTCGGCCGTCTGGATCTCCTGCGCGTACCGCGGTGAGACGGTCGAGAGGATCGTCGAGAAGTAGATGCCGCCCTTCAGCAGGTTCAGGCGATCGAAGGACTCGAGCCCGCGGTGATGGAAGACGTCCCAGCCGAGGCCCGTCTGCTGGAGCTCGCTTTTGTCGAACCAGCCCTGGTAGCCCATGTTGTGGATCGTCAGGACCGACGCGGCTCCGCCGAGGGGCGAACGAGCATCGAGCGTCTTCAGGTAGATCGGCACGAGGCACGTGGGCCAGTCGTGCACGTGGACGACGTCGGGCACGAAGCCGAGCGCGCTCGAGAGCCTGAGCGCGCCGCGCGAGAGGAACGTGAAGCGCGCGAGGTTGTCGCGGTAATCGCCGTTCGAATCGTTGTAGATGCCCGGGCGATCGAAGAGCTCGTCGTGCTCGAGCAGGTAGACGCGCGCCGCGCTCTCCGCGAGCCGGGACTCCCACACCGCGCCCCACGCTTCGCCCCCGCCCACGGGCACGCCGAGCGAGATCGGGAGCCTCTTTGCCGGGTGCTTTTTCGCCACACGGTACCGCGGCATCACCGTGCGCACGTCGTGGCCGCGCGCGGCCAGGGCAATGGGAAGCGCGCCGGCCACGTCCGCCAGGCCTCCTGTCTTGGCAAAAGGGACACACTCGGAGACGACGTTGAGGATGCGGAGGCGGGGCATGCGGCTAACCGGCGGACGGCAGGAATCTACCACGGCTCGTCGTGTTGACGATCTTCACGAGCCTGTCGATCGACCGTTCGAGGCCGAGCGCCGAGGTGTCGATGACGTGGGCCGCGCGTTCGTAGAGGGCCCTTCGAGCGCGAAGGATCGCGCGTAGCTCCTCCATCGCGGCCGGTCGGCTCGCCATGGGCCTCGCGTCTCCCTGGTCGATCACGCGCTGGAAGTGATCCTCCGGACGCGCTCGCAGCCATACGGTCACGGCCACGCGGCGGAGGAGCTCGAAGGTCTCGTGGTCGGTCACGAGGCTGCCGCTCGTCGCGACAATCCCGCCGGTCGACGCTCGGGGACTTCGCTCCGGCGAGCCCCCACCCGAAGCCAGGAGCCGCGAAAGCTCCTCGCGCTCGAGCCTTCGGAAGTAAGCGGCGCCCTGCATCTCGAAGATCTCGGTGAGGCTCATCCCGGCCCGCGCGACGACGAGGCTGTCGAGCTCCACGAAGGGCAAACCGAGCCGAGCCGCCGCGAGGCTCCCCACCGTCGTTTTTCCCGCGCCCCGCAGGCCGAGCAGCGCCACGAGGGGGCCTTTGGCCGCAGGCGTGATCGTCTCCTCGGACGAGACCTCCGCGAGCAGCGCCGAGGCCGACGTCTCGAGCGCGCGCGCGATCGCGTCGAGGCGCACCACCGATACGTTCGCCTTGCCGCCCTCGACCAGCACCAGAAACCGCTCGCTCACGCCCGACAAGAGCCCGAGATCCCGCAGCGTCAACCCCGCCGCGCGCCGCCGCTCCCGCACCCGCTCGCCGAGCGTCCGCAGGAGAAGCGAACCCGCGCCCTCCCGTTCGTCCCCGCCTGCTTCGGGCTTCTTTCGGGCCGCCACGTCATGCAATATATTTCATGACGTGGGATCCAACAAGCAGTATATTGCTTGACTCCTTTCCGCCCCGGTGGTGGAGTTCTCGGCGATGGGCATCGACAGTGAAAGCAGCGGGGCCAAGGCGCCCCCCATCCGTTTCGAGACACATCCGAGCCGGTACAAGCACTGGAAGCTTTCGTTCGAAGGAGCGATCGCGCGGCTCGTGATGGATGTGGTCGAGGAGGCGCCGATGCGCCCCGGCTACACGCTGAAGTTGAACAGCTACGACCTCGGCGTGGACATCGAGCTCGCGGACGCGGTGGAGCGCCTGCGCTTCGAGTTTCCCGCGGTGAAGGTCGTGATCGTGACGAGCGGCCAGCCGCGCATCTTCTGCGCCGGCGCCAACATCTACATGCTCGGCTCGTCGACGCACGCCTTCAAGGTCAACTTCTGCAAGTTCACGAACGAGACGCGCCTCGCGCTCGAAGCGGCCTGCACGGAGAGCGGGCAACACTACGTCGCCGCGCTGAACGGCGTCGCGTCAGGCGGCGGCTATGAGCTCGCCCTCGCGTGCGAGAAGATCCTTCTTTGCGACGATGGATCGAGCGCCGTTTCGTTCCCGGAGACGCCGCTCCTCGCGGTTCTTCCCGGCACCGGCGGGCTCACGCGCCTCGTGGACAAACGCAAGGTGCGCCGCGATCTCGCCGACGTGTTCAGCACGCTCGCCGAGGGCGTACGCGGCAAGCGCGCCGAGGAGTGGCGGCTCGTCGATCGTTCGATCCCGAAGAGTCGCTTCGATCAGGTGGTGATCGAGGAGGCGAACGGGATCGCTGCCGCGACGAAGGACAAAGAGGGCCCTGGGCTCACGCTCGCTCCGCTCGAAGTGACGCGCACCGAGGACTCCGGGAAGTACCGCGCCGAATACAAGTACGTCTCGCTCGTCGTCGACAGCACGACGCGCGTCGCGGAGCTCCTCGTGCGTGGGCCCGAGGGCGCGCCCGAGACCACGATCGAGGCGCTCCGCAAGAGTGGCTCGGATGCCTGGGTGCTTCGCGCGTTCCGCGAGCTCGACGATGCGCTGCTCGATCTGCGGTTCAACCACCCGGAGGCGGGCCTCGTGCTCCTCCGGACGAAGGGGGATCCGGAGGCGGTACGCGCGGCGGATCGTGCGATCTTCGCGCTGCGTGAGCACTGGCTCGCGCGTGAGATCCTGCTCAAGATGCGCCGCACCTTGAAGCGCCTCGATCTGACGGCGCGCAGCGTGTTTTCGTTGGTCGAGCCTGGCTCGTGTTTCGCGGGGAGCCTCTTCGAGCTCGCCCTCGCCGGAGACCGGACCTACATGCTCGACGGCGGCGACGAACCGCCCGTCGTGGCGCTCTCGCCGCTGAACTTCGGCCTCTTCCCGATGCCGAACGGGCTCTCGCGCCTCGAGTCGCGGTTCCTCTACGATCCGGCGATCGTGAAGACGCTCGAAGGCAAGACCGAGCTCCTCGACGCGGGCGACGCGAAGGAGCTCGGGCTCGTGACGTTCACGCCCGACGAGATGGACTGGGAGGACGAGGTGCGTATCGCCGTCGAGGAACGCGCGAGCCTCTCGCCCGACGCGCTGACGGGCATGGAGGCTTCGTTGCGTTTCGCGGGGCCCGAGACGCTGGAGACGAAGATCTTCGGGCGCCTGTCTGCCTGGCAAAACTGGATTTTTCAGCGCCCGAATGCGGTCGGCGAGCGGGGCGCGCTCACCATGTACGGCCGACCCGAGCGGCCCGAATTCGACTGGAGGCGAACATGAGCTCTGTCGTCAATTCCGAGCGGATCCCGAACAACGTCGATCTCGCGTCCGACAAGAAGTTGCAGCGGGCGCTCGAGGCCTGGCAACCCAGGTTCATCGACTGGTGGAAGGAGATGGGTCCCGAGGGCTTCCAGGAGGACCAGATCTATCTCCGCACCGCCGTGAGCGTCGATCACGAGGGCTGGGCGAACTTCGACTACGTGAAGATGCCCGACTACCGCTGGGGCATCTTCCTCACGGATCCCGTCAAAGATCGGAAGATCGGCTTCGGGGATCACATGGGCGAGCCCGTCTGGCAAAGCGTGCCCGGCGAGTTCCGCAACGTGCTGCGCAGGCTCGTCGTGACGCAAGGGGACACCGAGCCCGCGAGCGTCGAGCAGCAACGATTGCTCGGCCTGACGTGCCCGAGCCTCTACGACCTCCGTAACCTCTTCCAGGTGAACGTGGAGGAGGGTCGGCACCTCTGGGCGATGGTGTACCTGCTCCACAGCTACTTCGGCCGCGACGGCCGCGAGGAGGCCGAAGCGCTCCTCGAGCGAAGGAGCGGGAGCCCGGACAAACCGCGCATCCTGGGCGCGTTCAACGAGCCCTGCCAGAACTGGCTCTCGTTCTTCATGTTCACGTACTTCACCGACCGCGACGGGAAGTACCAGCTGCTCGCGCTGGCCGAGAGTGGCTTCGATCCACTCGCGCGGACGACGAAGTTCATGCTCACGGAGGAGGCGCATCACATGTTCGTCGGCGAGACGGGCATCCTGCGCATCGTGCAGCGCACCGCGGAGCTGATGAAGAAAAACAAGAACGAGGACGCGCGCGCCGAGGGCGGGATCGATCTGCCGACGATGCAGAAGTACCTGAACTTCTGGTACTCGGTCTCGCTCGACCTCTTCGGCGGTGAGATCTCGTCGAACGCAGCGAACTTCTTCGCGTCGGGCCTGAAGGGGCGCGCGAGAGAGGAGCGTTACGAGGATCACGACGCGGTGAAAGGCATCTACCCGATGGACGTGCCCGTCGCGGCGGGGCCGGGCGTGATCGGCAGCTGGAAACGCGAGGAAGTGCCGATGCGCAACGCGATGAACGAGGTGCTCCGCGACGAGTACATCGAGGACGCGCAGCGCGGGGTCGACAAGTGGAACCGCGCGCTCACCGAGGCGGGGATCTCGTTTCAGCTCAAACTGCCGAGCCGTCGTTTCCACCGCCGCACGGGCATTTACGGCGGGCTTTATTTCGACCTCGGGGGCAATTCCGTCACGAAGGAAGAGTGGGAGCGCCGCGCGGGAGAGTGGCTGCCGAACGACGCGGACGAGATGTACGTGCGGAGCCTGATGACGGCGCCGGTCTACGATCCGAAGCAGATGGCGAACTGGATCGCGCCGCCGAAGCACGGCATCAAGGGGCGTCCGGTCGATTTCGAGTATGTGAAGCGGACGGTTTGACCAAGGGAGGGGCCCTCATGCAGGGCCCCAGCGCGTTTCACGAGGTATACGGCGTCACGCCTTGCGCCTCGAAGAGCTCCGCGCGGGCCTCGGAGAGCTCCGAGTTCACCGTGCGCAGGCGCTGCGAGAGGCCCTGCACGAAACTCCACAAGAGCTTCACCGCGAGCACCGGCTCGCGTCGCATGACGTTCATCATGTCAGCACGCGTGATGACCATCGTCCGCACGGGCTCGAGCGCGCGCACCGTCGCCGAGCGTCTCGAATCGTCCACGAGGCCCATCTCGCCGAAATAGCCGCCCGTCATGATCGAGGTGATCGCGACAGAGTCCTTCTCGACGGCCACGCGGCCACGCAGGATCACGTAGAGGTCCTCGCCGAGCTCGCCCTCGGTCACGATGGCCGCGCCCGCCGGGTAGCTGAGCACGTCCGAGATCGCCAGGATCTCGGACTGCTCGCGGTACGTGAGGTGCATGAAGAGCGGGATCCCACGGAGCGCCTCGTATTTCGTGAGCGCCTCGGGCTCCTCCAGCGTCGCGCCGTGGAACGCCAGCACGACGGCCGTGATGTTGTCGCGACCGCCACGCTCGTTCGCGAGATCCACGAGTTTTTCGGCGAGATCCTCGGGCACGCCCGCGCAGAGCTCGGGGACCTCTTCGTCCTCGATGTAGCCGTAGAGGCCGTCGCTGCAGACGAGGAAGACGTCCCCCGGCATGATCTCCACGAGCAGCGTGTCGACCTGCACCGACTCCTGCGTCCCCACGGCCCGCGTGAGCACGCTGCGGAGCGCGCTCACCTTGGCCTGCTCCTTCGTCATCGTGCCGTTCTTGATCGAGGCCGCGACGATCGTGTGGTCCTCGGTCAAACGGTTCGCCACGCCCTGGCGCACGAGGTAGGCGCGGCTGTCGCCCACGTGCCCGACCACGGCGCGCTCACCCGCGAGGGCAAAACAGACCATCGTCGTGCCCATGCCGCGGAGCTTCGGGTCGTTCTCGGCCATGCCCCAGAGGTCCTCGCACGCGGCCTGGATCGCCGAGGCGACGAGCTCCTGCGCGGCGATGCGGTTCTCCTGCGTGGGGCTCTCGGCGAACCGCGTGAGCACGGCGACCCGGTCGGCGACGTAGGCCCGCGCGACGTCGACCGCGCGGCGTGACGCGACGTCCCCGGCCGCCTGCCCGCCCATGCCGTCGGCGACGATGTACAGGCCGAGGTCGGCATCCACCAGGTGGCTGTCCTCGTTGCGCTTTCGCTTGCGACCGACGTGCGTCGCGGCCTGGGACAAAACCTCGAGGGGCATCTTCGTCGACTCTCCGTTCCGGGAAACGGTCTTCCCGAAGACGGCCATCTTAGTCGAGGGGCCCCGCGATGCGGAAGGGCGCGGTGGGGTCAAACGCGCCGCTGAAACGGGAGCAACGCGACAGCGAGCGCGAGGCCAAAGATCACGTGCTCGAGGATCGCCGGTCCCACGGCGGCGCTCTCGGCGAGCGCGCCGAGGCCCACGAGGGGCAAGACCGCGCGGTACATGACGAGCCAGACGAGCACGCCGTACGCCGCGCCAAACAGCAGGGTGCGCGCTGGGTTCGCGCCGAAGACGAGGAGGCCGAAGAGCGCGCCCCAGCCGATTGAAACGGCGAAATGCACGAGGATGCCGAGGATCACCGAGCCCGCGTCGAACCCGGGTGTGAAGGCGCGATCGCCGAGGAACGGGGCCGCGGCGCCCTTGAAGTTGACCCAAGGGTCGAGCCCCCGCGCGACGGTCGACAGGAGCCCGTAAAGGCTCAGCACGATGCCGCCGAAAATGCCCGCGACCACGCCACCCGAGAGCGCGACGGCCGTCCTTTGCCTCCCCCGTGCCACCATGCGTGTTCCCGTGGCGCCCGACGGGCGCATGTCAACCGTGGGAGGTCTGTCGCAATCGAGCGGCCTCGTCTTCAGGCGCTTGACGCCGCTTGCCGGATCCCGATCATCCGTCCATGAAGACCACACTTCGGCGCGATCACGCGCTCTTCTTGACCTTGGTCTCGGCCGCCGCGCTCGGCGCGATCGGGGCGTCTTGTTCGTCGGGTTCGGGTGGGGGATCGTCGGCGGCAGCGGGCTCGGGCGGCGCCGGCGCTTCGGGCTCGAGTGGCTCGGCTGGCTCCGGCGGGGACGGGGGCAACTTCGTCGGCAGTGGCCCCAATCCGGACGGACCTTTCGCCGATTTCCCGGCCGCCCCGCAGCTCGACGCGAACACACCTGCGGAAG
>JANMGF010001525.1:0-2627 GCA_031374535.1 Polyangium sp. (in: bacteria) | reverse complement strand
CGACCTCCTCGGCGAGGGCGCTCTCGCCGGCGGAAAGACCTACACCGAGAGTGTCATCGCCATCGACGAGAGTGAGATCATTCGTCTCCCGATCGCCTCGATTCGCGCGTGGCTTCGTGACGATCCTGCGCTCGGCGTCGCGCTCATCGGCGTCGTCCTCGACCGCCAGCGCGCCACCGAGGACCGCATCGAGTCGCTTCTCTTCCGCAACGTGGAGGGCCGCCTCGTCGAGTTCGTTCTTGCCGCCGTCGATCGCTGGGGCGTGCCCGACACGCGCGGCACCTTGATCTCCGCGCCGATCACCCACCTCGAGATCGCGCAGGCCATCGGCTCGACCCGCGAGACCGTCACCATCACCCTTGGCGCGCTCCGTCGCGACGGCCTGCTCACTGTGGCTGGCCGCCGGCTCATCGTGGTCGACCGCGGCGCCCTCGCCAAGCGCCGCTAGAACATCGACCGGACGAGCCGCGCGCCACTTTCACCGGCTCCTCGCGCCGCGTCGTGCTATCGCCCGACGCGCGATGTCGATCGCCCAGAGCTACCGGATTCGTCTCGAGGGGATCCGGTTCCGCGCGCGCCATGGCGTCTCGCGGGCCGAACGCGGCTTGCCGCAGGACTTCGTCGTTCACGTCGAGGTCTCGTTGCCCATCACGAGCCTGCCCCGGACCGACACCCTCGCGAAGGTCTTCGACTACGACACCCTCGCCGTGCTCGTCGTCGACGAGGGCACGCGCGCCTCGTACAAGCTGCTCGAGACCCTCGGGGAGCGGCTCATCACGCGGATCCTCGCCGAGACACCCGCGCTCGCCGTGACCGTGCAGGTCAAGAAGTTCGGCCCGCCGACATCGGTCTCGGTCGACGCCGTCTCCGTCGAACTCTCGGCGAACCGCCCCGCGTAGCCGTCTTCTGTCGGCGAACGAGCGGCCTATCATGGGCCATGCTCCGCGCTTCGCTCCTCGCCGCTCCGCTCGCCTTGTCCCTCGCCGCCTGCTCGGGCGAGGACACGAAGACCTCCGTCACACCGCCGACGCCGAGGCCCTGGGACAAACTCGCCACGCCGAGCGACCTCGCCCTCGGCCCCGTGCGTGGGTACGTGCAGGCCCGCGGCATCGTCCACAGCCACTCGCCCTTTTCGCACGACGCCTGCGACGGCGAGGGCCTCGGCCCCGACGGCAAACCCAAGCCCACCTGCACCGAAGCCCTCCGCCGCGGCATGTGTGACGCCGCCGAGGACTACGTTTTCCTCACCGACCACGCCGCCCACATGGCGGAAGCCGCCTTCGCCGATCTCCTCTTCATCCAGCCCGGCGACGAACCCATCCTCGGCCCCGACGGCGCGCCCATCGGCAACTTCGTCGCATGCACCAACGGCCGCCGCGTCCTCGTCACCGCGGGCAACGAGAACACGCTCATGTCGGTCGGCCTCGAACACCACGTCCCCGGCGATTGGAAGACGCGCCTCCTCACGTACGAAGGCGCAGACCTCGCCACCGTCGACGCCATGCACGCGGCCAAGGCCCTCGTCTTCGTCCCCCACACCGAGTCGCGCACCCCTGAATGGCTCGCCTCGATGCCTGTCGACGGCATCGAAATCTACAACGTCCACGCCGCCATCGACCCCGACATCCGCCGCGACTTCTTCGGCCTCGACGCCTTCGCCGCCGCCGCCTCCATCCTCCCCTTCACCCGCCAGGACGAGGACGGCCCCCAGCCCGACCTCGCGCTCCTCGGTTTTCTTGAAGAGCTGCCCATCTACACGCAGCGCTGGGACGCCCTGCTCGCCACGCGCCACGTCACGGGCATCGCCGGCACCGACGTCCACGAAAACACCTTCCCGGGCGTCCTGCGCGACGGCGAACGCGGCGACAGCTACCGCCGCCTCATGCGCTGGTTCTCCAACGTTGCCCTCGTCGACGGCCCGATCACCCCCACCTCCGTCAAATCCGCCCTCGCCGCTGGCCGCAGCTACGTCGCCTTCGAGATCCTCGGCGCGCCTTCCGGCTTCGATTTCCACGCCGAGACCAAGGGCGCCGTCCTCGAGATGGGCGGACAGACCGCCGCCGGCGCGACGCTCGTTGCCCGTGCCCCCCAGGTCCACAACCTCGATCCCGCCGTATCGGCTCCTACAATCTCTATGCGCCTGCTGCGCATCGAACCATCCCGAACCACATCGATTGCGTCCGAAGGTGATCTCATCCGCCTCGAAAATGCCAAACCCGGCGTTTACCGCGTCGAAGTCCGCATCCTTCCGACCCACCTGCGCCCCTACATCGGCGATTCCGGTGAAAATTACATCCGCGAGAGCTTGTGGATCCTTTCCAATCCGATCCGCGTTTTTTGACGTCGACGCGAGCCCGAATGCCCGAAAAAACCGATGGATGCAGGCGCGAGACTTCGAGAAAGACGATGGTATGCTCCCGCCACTGTGGAGTGGCTCAACTATCATCACCTCTTGTATTTCTGGGTCGTAGCGAGAGAGGGGAGCATCGCTCGGGCGAGTCAGGAGCTCCGGCTCGCGCAGCCCACGATCAGCGGACAGATTCGCGCGCTCGAGGAGGCGCTCGGCGAAAAGCTCTTCGTACGGAGCGGCCGCCATCTCGTGCTCACGGAGGTCGGCCGCGTCACCT
>JANMGF010001010.1:0-2993 GCA_031374535.1 Polyangium sp. (in: bacteria) | reverse complement strand
ATCGGTCGGGATCACGGGCCCGGGCTCACGCCGGCGAGCACGTCGGAGCTCGAGGAGGACGTCGCGCGCGTCGTCGAGAACGATGGGACGAGCTGGATCATCGGGCGCCCCGTGGTGGAGACCTCGTGCACTACAGCGGGCGGGCAGACGGCGTGCAGGACGACGCAACTGGAGCACGATGTGCTCGGAAGACTGCGCAAGATCGAGGTCGAAAGCGAGGGGGACGCGGAAACGAGGCTCTCCGTTTCGATCACGCGCGACACGTTCGGCAACGTGATCAGGACGAGCGCGAAGGATGCCTTCGAGGGTCACCGGGCCACGTGCGTTTCGTATGACGACCAAGGGATTTTGCCCTTTGCCCGAAAGAACGCGCTCGGGCATCTCTCGTACGAGAGGTACGACGGGGGGACGGGCGCGCAGCTCGCCGAGGTGGATCCGAATTGGCTCGTCACGGCGTGGGCGATTGATGGGTTTGGGCGCGTCACGCAGGAAGTTCGGCCGGATGGAACGGAGACGGCCATCAAACGCGTGGTCGCGCAGGATGCGGGGACGGGCGCGCGGGACCTTGCAATCACGCGTGCTTCGCCTGGCTGGGGCGAGGAAACGGCGGAGCTCGATCCGCTTGGGCGCACGGTGCGGGCCTGGTCGTCGGGCGTGTCCGTGCCGGGGCAGGTATCGCCGCGGGTATTACGCGAGGTGATTTATGACGACCTCGGCGAGCGTGTGGCAAAGGAATTCGTACCGGATGCGGAGACGGTGCCGGCGGCGGCGCGGAAGTACGTGGCGCGCTCCTACGACGCGATCGGCCGCGTGAAGCGCGAGGTCTCGCCTTGGGGCGCGGTGACCGAGACGACGCAGGATGGCGCGAAGGTCGTCACGAAGAATGCGCGCGGGTTCCTCACGGAGACGACGCTCGATAGCCTCGGGCGGCCGGTTTTGGTATTCGACGAGGAGAAGGGCCTCACGCAATACGATTACGGGCCGACGGGGCTGCGGAAGGTCGTCGATCCGGGAGGCGCTGAGACGACGTTCGAGCGCGACGGGCTTGGCCGGGTGCGCTTTTCGGAGGACCCGGATCGAGGCGACTCCGAGACGCATTACAACGGATTCGGCGAGATCCGATGGTCGAAGGACGCGCTCGGGCGCGTGGTTCATCTCCATCACGACCGACTCGGACGCCTCTACCAGCGCGAGGACGAGGACGGGGAAACGCGCTGGATCTGGGATCTCGCGCTGAAGGGCGCTCTTTCCGAGGTGCATTCACCCGGAGGCGCAATCGAGCGGACGCTGTACGACGCTTCGAGCGGGCGCGTCTCGGGGACGGAGCTGGTGCTCGGCGATGAAACGTTTGCCGTAGGGTACACGTATGATCCCTTCGGCCGGCCCGAGAAAGTTCGATACCCGGACGCGGACGGCGTGCCCTTCGAGGTACAGCTTGCGTTCGATGGCGCTGGGCACGTGAACGGCGTGCGCGACTTCGCGACGCAGGCGCCTTATTGGTCCCTGCAAGCGACGGACGGCGCGGGGCGGATCAAGCAAGAGCAGCTCGGGCAGGGGATCACGACGACGCGGAGCTGGTTCGGCGAGCGGGATCGCGTCGCGTCGATCGTGACGACGGCGGCCGGAGGGACGACGTTGCAGGATCTTGCGTACACGTACGATCCGGCCCTGAACGTGTTGTCCCGGCAGGACAAGCGGCAAGGGAAGACCGAGCACTTCCAGCACGATGGCCTGGATCGGCTCACGTGCGCCTCGTTCGATCCAGCGGAGCCCTGTGCGCGGGCGTGGACGTATGCGGCTAACGGGAATCTGCTGAAGACGCCCGAAATAGCCGTGCTCGCGTATGCAGATGTCGCGCACGTACATGCGGCCACGGGATCGGACGGTGATACGTACGAATACGACGCCGTGGGCAACCAGGTAGCGCGGCCAGGGCACACGATTGCGTACACCGCGTTCGATCAGCCGAAGGAGTTCACGGCGAAGGATGGCGCGGCGGCGGTTCTGCTGGAATACGGCAGCGACGGGATACGGATCCGGAAGAGTACGCCGGAGGCGGTGACGGTTTACGTTGGCGGGCTGTACGAGCGTGTGACGCGGGTGAACGGGGAGGTGGAGCATCGGTATTACGTGCACGGTCCGGAACGACCGATCGCAGTCGTGACGAAGAAAGCGGCAGTCTCGGAGACGCGATATCTCCACGTGGATGCGCTCGGCTCGGTCGATGTGGTGACCGACGCGCTCGGGAAGAACCCGGAGTGGACGAGCTTCGATCCGTTCGGTGGACGGCGAAATCCGGTGTGGGGCGATGCGCCGTCGGGCGCGGGCCCGCCGGGGATCTCGCTGGGTTTCACCGGGCACGAGCAGGACGAGGAGCTCGGGCTCGTGCATATGAAGGGGCGGCTTTTTGATCCGCGGCTCGGGCGGTTTTTGACGCCTGATCCGTTCGTTACTCGGCCGTGGTCGGGGCAGGGGTGGAATCCGTATAGTTATGTTCTCAATAACCCGCTGGGGTACACGGATCCGAGCGGGTATCAGCAGGTGGCGCCGGGCGTGGAGGACCTGCCGCCGGTTCCTGGGGAACAGCAAATGCCCCTGGACCACGTCCACGTGCCGCTGGATGCGATCAGGGCGCTGTCAGGTCGGTATCCAGGTGAGGAGGTCGGGGGGAGCGGCGGTACTGGGGATGTGACGACGCTCGGCGAGCCGGTGCCGCAGCGGGCCGCGGCGCCGCCGGAGGAGGTGCAGAAGGGCGGGATCGACGTCGCGGCGCGGGTCCTGTCGGGGGCCGGGGAGAGGCTCGTAGAGCTGCCGCTCGAGCTCGGGGCTGGCGTCCTGATGAATCTGATCGGGGCGCCGGCGGCGGGCGCGGCGTATAGCCGGCCGGGGGTGCAGGCGGATCTGGATGGGGCCGGCGGGCGGATGCTCGATGGCGCGAACCAGGTGAATCCGCTTTATGCAGTGGCGGTCGACGTGATCAAGGGGGTGGACGC
>JANMGF010001479.1:0-6556 GCA_031374535.1 Polyangium sp. (in: bacteria) | reverse complement strand
CCTCGGCAAGCGGCCGTCGATCCGTATTTTCGGCGAGGATTACGATACCCCCGACGGGACGTGCGTGCGTGATTACATCCACGTCTCGGACCTGGCGGACGCGCACGTGCTCGGGGTCGACTACCTGCTCGGCGGCGGCGCGAGCACGGCCGTGAACCTGGGCAATGGGCGAGGTTTCTCCGTCAAGGAGGTGATCGCCGCGGCGACGCGCGTCACGGGTCGCCCGATCGCCGTGGAGAAAGCCGAGCGGCGGCCTGGAGATTCACCTGCGCTCGTGGGGTCCTCCGAGCGCGCGCGCAAGCTGCTCGGCTGGTCGCCGCGTTATCCCGAGCTCGAGACGATCATTGCCCATGCGTGGGCGTGGCATCAGAAGCGGCACGGCTAGCGGGTTTGTCCTCCGCGTCCTTTGCGAGGTCCGCGAGCACGGCCTTCTCGTCGTAAAGCGAGAACAGGACGAGGCCGATCAAGCAGAACCCGATCGCCGCGAAGCTCGTCAGGCGCACGCCGAGGGGATTGGCCACGCTCTTGCCGAGCAACAGGAACGACGAGAAAAGCATGTTCGCCACAGCGATCCCCACGTTCATGAGGAACGTCCGCGTGCCGAAGAAGATCCCGGCCTTGTGGCTCCCGGTCTTCCTGCCGTCCGCCTCCGCGAGATCCGAGATGATCACGTTCGGCAGGATGCCGAAGATGGCCATGGGAACTGCGGCGAAGACCGCGAGCGCATAAGCATGCGTCAAACGCGGAAGGGGTAACGAGCCCATGCTGGCCACACCCACGAAGACCAGCGAGAGCAGGACGAACGCGGCGAGCATCACGCGTTTTTTGCCGATCTTGCGCGAAAGGACGTTCACGGGAACGTAAAAGAGGAAACTCGTCACGAAGAGCACGGCCATCACCGGCGTGACCAGGCTCTTGTCCTTCTCGAAATCGTCATTCGGATGGAGCAGCGTGGTCATGTAGTAGACCATGCCGAGCTGGATGAACGTGGCCGCGATCCAGTACGTGAGATCCGAGAGGGCAAACCGGACGAACTGCTTGTTCGTGAATGCGGCGTGTAGCGCCTCGCGCACGTTTTCCTTCGAGACACGCGGCTCGGCATACCGGCGCTCCCGGATGAAAAACACGGGCAAGAGCATGCAGACCAGCGAGACCAGGGCAAACGCGCCCATGACGGCCTGGAAGGCGGCGTGTTTCGAAAGGCCAAACGAGGAGGCGACGAGGGGCTCGAAGGCGAAGGTGCCTTGTCCGACGGCGAAGCCGAGCGCCCAGGTGATCGAGAGGGCCGTGCTCAGGTTGAGGCGCTCCGCGTCGGTATGGCCGTATTCGCTGATGAGCGCGGTGTACGGGGTCGTGTAGGCGACGAAAAAGAAATAAAAGACGAGGATCGTGCCCGAGAGCCAGGCGATGTTCCAGGGGCTCTCGCGGGGGACGATGGGGACAAACACGAGGATCGAGGTGAGGGCGAAAGGGACGGCGGAGATCGCCATGAAAAACGTGCGGCGCCCGAGCTTCGAGGTGCTGCGGTCGGACCAGTTCGCGATGAGCGGGTTCGTCACGGCGTCGAAGAGCCGCGCGAGGGCCGTCACGAGGCCAATCACGGTGAGGATCCCGAGCACCGAGCCCTGGTAGATGAACGAGGGGTATGCCGCGCCGTCCTTCGATTCGGCGGGCATGTAAAAGTTGTTCATCAGGTTGCCCACGCCGAAGGAGCAGAGCGACCAGCCGAGCTGCCCCAGGGCGAAGAGGACGACCTTGGAAAACGGGAGCTTCTCGGCGTTCGCCATGCCAAACTTTCAGGTGCGCGCGGGCGCTTCGGGGAGGGATTCGGTCGGGAAGGCGACGAGGCTCCCTCGGCTTTCGTGAGGTTTGGCCGGGATGAACGCGCCGTTCACCCGGTAGCCGGGGAGGCCTGCGGGGATACGCAGAACCACGAGGCCGCGGCCGCGGGTGCGGGGGGCGCGCTGGGCGGAGAGGCCGTCCGCGCCGTCGGGCGTGAGGGATTCGATGTCCGAGCCGGGAAAGAGGCTCGACGTGGAGCCCACGAGCAGGGACGTGTCCCCGCCGTCCTCCAGGAGGCAAATCGAGGCGTGGGGCGGGAGCGAGACGACCTCGCCGGCGGAATGGAAGCGCGCCTCGCCACGGGCGCCCCGCGAGAAGGCGTGTTTGTCGAGGTGGCGCTCGGCCGGCTCGTCCGACAGGTTCGCGAGGACCGTGTACCGGAGCGCGCCGATACGGAAGCGGATCTCGTAGAAGCCGCCCACCTCGCCGAACGCGGGCGGGGCGCCTGCGAGCGAGATACGCACGTCCTCTTTTTCGCGGAGCGGAAAGGAGGAGAGGTAAAGGGCCATCTCCGCGTCTCCATACTCGTCGATGTCGTCGGAGGTGAAGACGAGCTGGCCGAAGAGGTTGTTCAGGAGAAACAGCGTGTACTTCTCGTCGTCGGAGAGAGGGCGCTTTTTCCCCCAGCGTTTTTCCTGGATGGCGAGGAACGGATCGAATCGTTCGTGCTCGAACGAGAGATGGCGGAGGAAAAACACGTCGGGGTCGTTCAAGAAGGTTCGCCCCGAGAGGTGATGACGGCCGACGGCGTTCTCGAGGGCCGTCACGGTGGAGACGGTCTCGCGCATGCCGAGGCCCCGCGTGAGGGTGTTTTTCCATTCGTGGCCGACGTCGGGACCGATGCGGCAATAGTCGACGTGGCCGAAGGCGGGGCCGAGCGGGACGCCGCAGCCGAGGATCTTCTTGTCAGACGCGAGCTCGCGCACGAGCTCCATCGCGTGGGTCATCATCTCGCCGCGGGTCTTTCCGTGCCGGGGGACGAGGCAGGCGCCGTAGAGGAAATCGAGCTTCACGAGGTCCATGCCCCAGGCGCCGAGCACGGTGTCGAAGACGCGCTTCAAAAAATCGCGGAGGCCCGGGTGGAAGGGGTCGAGGCCATAGAAGTCGCCGCTCCAGAGCGCCGAGTTCCCCGCGGGGATAGGCTCGCCGCGGTCGTTTCGGAGGAGCCACGCGGGGTTCTCGGCGACGAGGCGCGATTTTTTCTCGGCGACGAACGGAGCGAGCCAGAGGCCGGCCCGGTACCCCGCCTCATGAATCCGATCCGTGAGGAAGGCGAGCCCACGCGGGAATTTCGCATTCACGTCGAGCCAGTCGCCGACGGCGCCTTGCCAGCCGTCGTCGAGCTGGAAGACGTCGATCGGGACGCCGCGCCGCGAGAAAGCGGCGAGGTTCTTCAGGGTGATCTCTTCGCTGATGGACGTGTAGTGGTAATACCAGCTGGTCCAGCCGGTCCAGGGCACGGCGGGGCGGGGCACGACGCCGCTCGTCTCGTGAAAACGGCGGAGGTAATCGTCGAAGACGCGTGGTTCGTCGCCGGCGCCCCGGTGGAGCCGAAAGGCTTTCCAGGCGTCCCCGCGGCGAAGCTCGAGGCCCTCGCAATCCTTCTGGACGACAAACCGCCGATGTTCGGGCGAGACGTGGAAAACGGTGAAGCCCTCGCGCTCGGAGAGGGAGCCGAGGAGCTCGATCGAGCCCGTCTCCGCGTCACGAACGTAAAGATAGGTGAAGCCGCGGAGGTTTCCGCCCGAGGGCTTCACGAAGTCGTAGTCGCCGTAATGGTTGGTCCGGAAGAACCGTTCGAGGACGGGGCGGACGAGGGGCGGGAAGGGGTCGATCCGTTCGTTTTGGGAGAACTCGCGCGTGTCGGTCCAGGATTGGTAGCCGTTCAGGAAAAACCGTTCGCCCTCGCGGAAGGGAAGGTCGTACCGCAGGGAAAACGCCTCGACCACGAGGTCGACGCCGGCGTGGACCGTGATGGAGAGGCCGGTCTCCGCGTCCTCGGACAGCGAGAGACAAACCTTGCCGTCCTCGACGAGGCCCGTACCCGTGACGTCGAAATGAAGGAAAAACGTGCCGCGGGGCGTGCGGTACCGGAGCTCGCCGCGGGGGCGTGAGAATCGCACGGCGGGCTCCTAGCCGATGTCGGGCTCGAGCCCGAGCCCGCGCGCGATCTCCTGGAAGGTCTCGACCGCGGGCGTGGGCGAACGTGGCCTGTCGGGGTGATCGAAATCGACGCGGAAGAGGCCGAAGCGGGGCTCGTAGCCCTCGGCCCACTCGAAGTTGTCGAGGAGCGACCAGTGGAAATAACCACGCACGTCGATGCCTTCGCGAGCGGCGCGCACGAGCGCCTCGAAATGGGAGCGCAGGAACGAGGGGCGGACCTCACCACGCCGGTCCGCGATGCCGTTCTCCGTGACGTACACCGGCAGGCCGAGCGAGCCATAACGCTTGAGCACCTGGTAGAGGCCCTCCGGGTAGATGTCCCAGCCGAGGTCGCTGATCGGCCGATCCGCGGGCACGTATTGCTGCGAGAGCGAAGGATCGCGGAGGTCGGCCTTGACGTGGTCGCGGCCGTAGTAATTGATGCCCATGTAATCGTACGAGCCCTGAAGGCCGGGGACCGCCTTGTCGATCTCGATGACGCCGGGGATTCCGAGCTGGATACGGCCCGTGAAGGGCGCGGCGGCGATGGCCTCGTTGAAGAAACGGTCGATGAAGCCGGCGACCAGCCGATCGAGCGGCGAGCGCGTCGCGGGCTGGAAGATACGGACGTGGTGCGCGAGGCCTACCTGCGTGGCGCGCCCGTCGCCGTCCGCGTCGATCGTATCGGCCTCGCGTATCGCCTCCGTCATGCGCGCGTGGGCCTCGAGCATACGCGCCATCACCTGCGCGGCGATTCGTTGATCCGTGAGCCCGGGAGGAAAAACGCCCTTCACGTACGAGAGCGTGGCGAGCACGTTGGGCTCGTTGATCGTGCACCAGAGATCGACCGCCGATCCGAGCTTTTTCGCGACGCGGCGCGCGAAGGCCGCGGCGAGCTCGATCGTCCGGTCGTTCATCCACCCGCCCTGGGTCGCGACCCAGCGGGGCAACGTGAAATGGTGAATCGTGACCATGGGCTCGATGCCGGCGGCGCGGAGCCTCTCCGCCCACGCGAGATATCGATCCGCGGCCTCCTCGTTCCAGGCGCCTTCCGTGGGCTCGAGGCGGCTCCACTCGACGCTGAACCGATACGCGTTCGAGCCGAGGCGGCGCATGAGCGTCATGTCATCCGCGATGCGGTTCCACGAATCACACGCGGCGCCTGAGACAGAGCGGTCCTTGATGTGAGGTTCGCCGCCGCGATGGGCGCCGCGCTCCCAGTCGGTCCAGTCGTTGTCGAGGCCACCCTCGATCTGGTGCGAAGCCGTGGCGGTGCCTAGCAAGAAGCCAGCAGGCAGGGCCGAGCGGAGCGAGGAAAACGCGTCCTCGGCGCCGAGTACACACGGCGGCGGGTGCGGATCCTGGGTGAGCGAGGCGTAGGTGATGCGGGCGAGGCGTCCGATGTTCATGAAGGCCGGCCGTCCTTATAAACCGGCCTTGCCCAGGCGGAAAGGGGGCTTTTTGCGGCTCAGCTTTCGATCTCGCGAGCGCCCGCACCGCCGCGCGTGACGAGGAAACCAGGTTCGGCACCGAAGCGGCGCCCATAACCGTCGCGCACGGCGTCCATGACCGCTTCGAGGGCGGCCTCGTCGACGAGGGACACGGTCGAGCCGCCAAAACCGCCGCCGGTCATGCGGGCGCCGTATACGCCGGGCTGGGCGATGGCCAGGTCGACGAGGGCGTCGAGCTCCGGACAGCTCACCTCGTAGTCGTGCTGCAAGGATCGGTGAGATGCGACGAACAAGGCCCCGACGGCCGAGACGTCTCCGCGCTGGAGGGCCTCCGCGGCCTCGAGCGTACGGGCATTCTCGGTGACGACATGGCGCACGCGGCGGACAATGGGATCGGGCAATCGCGCGGCGTGCTCCGCGAAGGCGGCTTCGGTCACGTCACGGAGCGCGCGGATCCCGGGGAGGACGGCGGCGAGCAGCGCGACACCTTGCTCGCATTCGGCGCGGCGCGTGTTGTATTCGGACATGGCGAGGGCGTGTTTTTTGCGGGTATCGGTGACGAGGATCGCGAAGGGGCCCTGGGGCAAAGGGTCGGCCCTGGCCTCGAGCGAGCGGCAATCGATGAGCAAAGCCGAGCCCGCTCTGGCGCACGCGGAGACGAGCTGGTCCATGATGCCGCAACGCGTGCCCACGAACCTGTGTTCGGCGGCCTGGCCAGCGAGGGCGAGGGCGACGCGGTCGACCTTCTGATTGGCGAGCGAGAGCAGGGCAAAACCAGTGCCGACCTCGAGCGCCGCGGAGGAGGAGAGACCCGCGCCCCGGGGCACGTCGCCCGCGACGAGGAGGTCCGCGCCGCGTAATGCGTGAACCCTGGAATCGAGCATGTGCGCGACGCCCTCGACGTAATCGACCCATCGGCCGGATTTTCCAGGGCTCGGCTGGTCGATGTCGAACTCGGCCGTCTGGCCGAGGTCTCGGCTGTGGACCCGAATGCGGCGGTCATTGCGGGGCGTGGCGAGGACGGTCGTGCCGAGCTCGAGCGCGACCGGGAGGACGAACCCGTCGTTGTAATCGGTATGTTCACCGATGAGGTTGACGCGGCCCGGGGCGAAAAAGGCCCG
>JANMGF010001475.1:0-8652 GCA_031374535.1 Polyangium sp. (in: bacteria) | reverse complement strand
CGCTCGCGCTCACGTCCGCGGATGCGGCGCAGCAGGCGAACGAGGAGGAAACACCGATCGATTTCGAGCCGATTGTCGTCGAGGAGGGGACGCCAAAGCAGCCCACGCCGAGCGAATGGCAAGCCGCGACGCGGGTACGTTTCACGCGCAAGGGCCCGCGCGCCGAGGGGTGCAGGGCTTGGCGGGCGCGGAGCTGGATCAAGATCCATTGCGATGTCCAGACCACGGCCGCCTCGCTCGTCGGCGGCATGTTCCGGGGCGTCGCGCTGTGGATGCCCGAGCCCAAAGAGGGCGTACCCGCGCCCCACGCGGGCCAGATCATGTTCCCGATCAAGCCGGGCGACAGGCGAATTTTCGAGTTATTTTCGTTTGGCGAGACCTACGGGGGGTCCATGGTCTCGCCGGGGCTCGTCCTGCAAGAGCACTGGATCGAAGGGGAGCCGGCGCCAACGATTGTGCTGCGTTGACAAACGTTTTCTTGGTTGGAGGATTTTTCATGAAGGCTCTTCGTTGGCTCACGGTTGGCACGGCGTTCCTCGGTTTCAGCGCTGCGGCGGCCTTCGGCTGCGGAGGCGGCGCGCAGGAGGGCGGCGGCGCGGTGAAGGAGCCGTCTCCGGCCGGGACGACGGAGGCGAAGCCTTTGGACACGAGCGCGATGGACAAACCAGCGCCCGCGCAGACGGCCGAAACGGAGCCCGAGCCCCCGAAGACCGTCGAAACGAAGCCCGAGCCCCCGAAAGCGCCCGCGAGCCCGTGCCCCGAGGGAATGGCGTTCGTCAAGGGAGGCTCGTACAAGATGGGCTTCCTGAAGAACAAGGCGACGATCAAGGATTTTTGCTTCGACAAGACGGAGGCGACGGCCAAAGACTACGAGGCCTGCGTGGGCTCGAAGAAATGCAACGATGCGTTCGCCACCTGCGCGCCCGAGGCGACGTACAAGAAGGCCGGCAAGGAGGACCATCCCATGGTCTGCGTCGATTTCCAGCAGGCGATCGACTACTGCACGGCGCAGGGCAAGCGCCTGCCCTCCGACGAGGAATGGGAATGGGCCGCGCGCGGCGGCGACGAGGGGCGCTCCTATCCCTGGGGCAATGACGCGCCGAAGGATCAGCTCTGCTGGTCGGGCTCGAAAGAGGGCCTCTTGAAGGGCACCTGCCCCGTCGCGGCGCACCCCGGCGGCGCGAGCAAGGATGGCCTGCTCGGGCTCGCGGGCAACGTGTTCGAATGGACGACGAGCGGCCAGGATTCGAAGACGAAGGACCGCGTGGGCCGCGGCGCGAGCTGGCGCGACGGGATCCCCAACATGTTCCGCGTGGAGCGGCCCGGTCGATTCCAGGTGACCTACCGCTGCGGCTTCCTCGGTATTCGCTGCGCGACGCCCCCCACGCAGACGAGCACGCAATAAGGCCGGCCGTGGCGCTCACATGGATCTACCAGCCTCCCTGCACGCGGCCGATCATCTCGTAGGGATATCCGAGCTCGAACGCGCTCGCCTCGTCGAGGCGCTTCATTTCCTCGGCCGAGAGCGAGAGGCTCGCGCCGGGCAGGCAAGCGTCGAGCTGCTCCAGGTTGCGGGCGCCGAAGATGGCGCTCGTGACGGCGGGCTTGTGAACGAGCCACGCGAGCGAGACGGCGGCCGTCGTGGAGCTACGCTCCTTGGCAATGGCGGTGACGGCGTCGAGGATCCGCCAGTTGCGCGGGCTGTCGAAGGCGGAGAGCTGGTTTTTCCACTTGTCGAGCCGCGCGCCTTCGGGCGGGGATTGGTTTTTCTGGTACTTGCCCGTGAGAAACCCTCCCGCGAGCGGGGACCAGGGCAGGATGCCGAGGCCGAATTTCTTGCAAAGGGGGACGTGCTCGCGCTCGAGCTCGCGCGAGACGAGGCTGTATTGCATCTGGAGCGAGACGAACGCGCTCAGGTGCTCCGCGCGGCTCGTCCAGAGGCTGTCGGTGAGGCGATAGGCAGCGTAATTGCTGGCGCCGAGGTAGAGGACCTTGCCGTGGCGCACGAGGTCGTCGAGCGCGCGGAGCGTCTCCTCCTCGGGCGTGTCGTTGTCCTGCATGTGAATCTGGTAAAGATCGATTCGATCGGTGCGCAGGCGGCGGAGGCTGTCCTCGACGCAACGCATGATGCGGTACCGCGAGGCGCCCGTGCCGTTCGGGCCGTCGCCCATGCGGAAACGGAACTTCGTCGCGAGGACCGTACGCTCGCGGTGCTTGCCCTGCGCGAGCCAGGTGCCGACGACGCGCTCGGAGAGGCCGTCTTGCCCGTAGACGTCGGCGGTGTCGATGAAGTTCACGCCGCGGTCGAAGGCGCGGTTCATGATCGCATGCGAGGTCTGCTCGTCGCAGCCCACCTTGTGCATGAACGACTTCTCGTCGGCATCGCCGAACGTCATGGCGCCGAGGCAAAGGGTGGAGACCTTGACGCCGCTTTTTCCGAGGGTTCGGTATTCCATGCGTTTCCTCTCGTGGTTTTAAGAACCACCTCGTCATAGCTTACGTTTGGCCCCTGTCGATGGGTTCTTCGCCCGCTGCCGCTGGACCATTCTGAATTTCATGGGCACCTCCCGGGATCGGTGAAGCGCACAAGATAGCGCGGAGGGCGTCCACGAGGCGCACGTAATCTTCGGGATCGTTGTAGATTTGCGCCGAGATGCGCAAGAGCCTTCGCGGCGGGGCGGGAAACGGAATGACCGGGACCTCGACAGCGTGGCGCGAAAAAAGCGCCTCCTGCAAAGCGTCGAGGAAAAGCGGGCCCGTGGGCGGATCGCCGGCGGCGTCCGGGAGCGGGACGGTGGCGAGGGCGCCGATCATGACGTCGGGCGCGGGCGGCGGGGCGCCGAGGGCCTCGCAAAGACTGTCGCGCGCGGCGAGCACGGTCCTCCGGTTGTGCGTGGCGAGGGCGGGCGCGCCGCCCGGCAGGAGGGACGAGAGGAAACGAATGGCCTCGGGGAGGACGAGGTATGGCGTGGGATCGTGGGTGCCGGTCCAGTCGAATTCGAGCTGGAAACGCGATTTGTCGACGCGAGGGCTGTTCGCGCCGTGGCTTACCGAGAGCGGGCGGATCGCCGGCTGTTTGTCGGAGCGAACGTGAAGGAACGCGGCGCCCTTGGGGGCGCACATCCATTTGTGGCAATTGCCCGTGTAATACGCGGCGCCGAGGGCGCGGAGGTCGAGCGGGATCATGCCGGGCGCGTGGGCGCCGTCGACGAGGGTGTCGACGCCGCGGCTCGTGAGCTCGCGGAGGATACGATCGACGGGGAACACGAGGCCGGTCTGGCTCGTGACGTGGTCGACGAGGGCGAGGCGGGTGCGTGGACCCGTGCAATCGAGGACGGCCTGGACGACGTCGTCGGGGGAATCGATGGGAAACGGAACGGAGGCGACGACGACGCGGGCCCCCGAGCGCGCGGCCGTGACTTCGAGGGCATTCCGGCAGGCGTTGTACTCGTGGTTCGTCGTGACGAGCTCGTCGCCGGGGCGGAGCTCGAGGGAGCGGAGGACGGTATTGACGCCGGCCGTCGCATTGGGGACGAACACGAGGTCCTCGGCGCCTGCGCCGACGAACGCCGCGAGGGCGCGACGGGCCTCGTCGAGGAGCGGCTCGAGCTCGCGGACGAAGAAGCGGACGGGCTCGCGCTCCATCTGCGCCCGCAATCGATCCTGCGCCTCGCGGACGGCCATTGGGCAGGCGCCGAAGGAGCCGTGGTTGAGGAACGTGATGGCGGGATCGAGATCCCAGAAGGGCCGGACGCGGACGGCGTGGGAGGGCGGGAATTCGTGTTTCGGCATTTCGGTGCGGCGCCTTCCCCCGCTCATGCGCGAGGCCTGGAGCTCCAATCACTTTGACAAGATCTCCTCGACCTCGCGCTGCCATTTCATGCCGAGCTCGGGGTGAACCATACGCACGTAGGCCGCATATCCGCGGAGCCACGCCGGAAAATCGGGCTTTCCGCGGGCCTGGGAGGCGACGCCGTGGTGGCGGCAGTTGGCGAGGATGGCCTTGAAGCGGCGGCGGTCCTCGCGCGGGATGGCGGGTTTCTGGTCGATGACGAGGCCCGTCACGCGCTGGCGGCCGCCCTTGCGCATGATGCGGCGCTTTTTGAGGTTCTCGGCGAATCCTTCCTGCTGCAGGATGGCATTGACCCACCAGAGAAACCGTCCGAGGCGCGCGGGCGGTTCGCGGAAGGAGAAGCTGAGGTCGTCGGCGTACCGGGTATAGGTTCCGCCGGCCTTCCTGGCGAGGGCGTCGAGGCGCGCGTCGAGGCGCCGGCAGACGAGGTTCGCGATGGCCGGCGAGGTGGGCGCGCCCTGGGGCAATGCGCCCGGCCAAACCACGGTTCCATCGGGCAGCTTGGGGCGGTGGGTCGTGAGGCCGGCGAGCGCGGTGGCGACCTTTTCGTCGTAATACCGCGAAAAAAAACCGAAGACGCGACGATAATGGACCGTGGGGAAGAAGTCCTCGATGTCGACGCGCAGGAGGACGGCGGCGCCGACGTGGGGGCTCGCATTGCTGAGCGTGGAGCGTTCCTCGACGAAGCCGTGGGCCGCGGGGTGGGCGGGGATCTTGGCGAGGATCTGGTGCAAGATGGCGCGCTGGACGCCTTTCAAGCGGGCGCGGGGCGCGGAGATCTTGCGGGCGCCGCCGGTACGCTTGGGAATCTCGAACTCGACATAACCGCTACCCTTGCCGGTGCCGGGGCGCATGAGGGCGGGGAGCGCGGCGGTCTCGACACCGACGAGCTTGGCGACGTCGGCGGACGATTTCAACGGAGGAACAGGGGGCCTCGGGGGGATCTTCGTGGCGGCCGCGCCCCGGCGGAAGGCGTAGGTGTGACGAAAAAGCCCAAAACTCCAGCCTGTGGGATTCCAGCCGCCGAGCGCGGTGGGGCCGGGAAATCGCGGGGCGGAGGCGCGTCGATCGGGCGGCGAGACGTCAGCGAGGCCGAGGGTCTTGACGGCGGCACGGGCGGCATGCGCGACGGTGCCGTCCGCGTCCTTGACCATGCGGCGAAGGTGCTGGGAAGCGTTTGTCCTCGCGAAAAGGAGCGGGATGATCCGGACGCCGCGGAGCCGCTCGCGTGGGTCGTCGCTGCGCAGGAGCCGGCGAACGGGTTCGAGCCAGGTGCGGCTCGCGTAGAAGCGCGCGACCTCGTACTCCGCGAGGCCCTGGTGGCGCTCGAGCAGCTCGACGACGCGGTCGAAGTTCGCGTCGGGATCGGCGAGCAAGGGCTTGAGCTCGAGGAGGAGGCCGACAAGGCTCATGGCGGCGCATCCTATCAGGGAGAGGGGGAGAGGTTTAAGGGGGAACGGGGGGGTCGCGGCGGGGGGCTCAGCGTTTGCGGCTGCGGCTCTGCGAGGACTTGCGCGTGGGGGCGCGGCGAGCGGGCTTGGGTGCGGGCGGGGCCTCGCCGAGGACGTCGGCGAGCGTGGGCGCGGTGAGGATTTGGTCCGTCATGCGGTCGAGCTCTTCGATCGTCGCGGCGTCGAGGGTTTTCAGGGCGGAGGCGGGGAGCTCGCCGAAGCGGAGTTTCAGCTGGCGCGCAAAAACATCGCGACGACCTTCGCGACGACCTTCGACGAGTCCACGATCGACGCCCTTCTGCTCGAGCCGCTCGCCTGCATGAAAGATCCGATCGAACACGCTGTCGCCCACGGCTTCCCGCACCGCCATGATCACCTCGCCGTCCTCTCGTTTGCCGACGCTTCGAAGATACTCCATCACCGCCGCGATCGCAGCACCCCCGTCCGGCGCACTCGCCACCTGCCGGAGCGCCTCCGCCCAACGGCCGAGCCCCGCGAACAGCTCCTCCGGGTTCCGCGAACGACGGAAGAGGTACAGGACCAACCGACCCAGCGTGGTCATCGCCCGTCGCGATAACTCGATGTCATCGACGCGGCTGATGTCGTCCAGCACGATGCCGAATCGAGGCACGTGATCGAGCACGTCCACCATCGCGGCGTCGACGTCCACGAGCTCTTCGAACCGCCGCGCCGCACGCCAGCCCGTCTTGCTGTGGTGCAACACGACCGGGACGATCACCGGCAGGCGCTTCACGCGCGGATGCTCGTCCAGATACGACCTCCAGATCCGCACCATGTACTCGAGCAGCCGCAAAAGCAGCCACGCGTCCACGTAGCTCTGGTGCTCGAAGAGCACGTAGATCAAGGCGTCGCGGTCCCCGATCTTGGCCGAGAACAGCAGATCGCTCCGGTGGCCGTCGAGCTCGGGGCCCACGAAATGGCCAGGCGAAAGCACGAGCGTCGAGAAGTCGACCCTCTCCACGAGCGCCGGCGGCAGCATCGTGCGGAGCGCAGGGGCCGCGTGCTCGGGGTTCGAGAAGACGTACTGGAAGAGCGCGTCGTGGGGGTTGTCGGTCATGCGCCGACAACCCATACCCAGGAAACACCGGGCGTCCAGACAATGCGGCGATAGGTTTTTCTGGGACACTCGCGGTAGCTGCCCTCACCGCCGAGGTTCCGCCACGCTCACGATCTACGTAGAGCCAATCGCTTGCGGCCCTTTTCGAGGATGTCTCCCAGCAGATCTGCGAGTTCACGCAGATCCTCGGGTGAATGCTCGGCGATCCATTCCGTCAGCCTCACGGAATGCTCGGTCTTTTGGTAGGAGACGCGTGTCTCGGAAAGCTCGCTGAACAGTCGCTCGAGAAGCTTGGCTCCGTGAATCGAATCTCTCCAGCGGTCTTCGTCGAAGGATGAGCTGGAAAAATACTTGTGTCGCTTCACCTCAGCTTCCGTCACAGGTTCCTCCCGGAAGCCGTCGATCGCGTTGACCACCGCTGAGATCGCACGGGGGTTGAGCAGGTAGTTTTCGTAGAGGCGCCTATGCGTAAAGGCGACCACGCCGTTGCTCTGCGCTCGAATGTCGGACCTCTGCTTTTCGGAGCGATCTTCCTTGTCGAACAGGAAGCCGACGGCGGGCGGCAGGAGGCCCTTGGCCTTGCTGAGCCGCTCGTAGATTTCGAATACCGTCTTCGCGTGACGTCCTTCGAGGTCACCGGTGCTGTTCACGGCGATGATGGCCGTGCCGAGGAGGGGCTTGCGAGCAACCTTCTCCAGGAGGATCGGGAAACAGATCTCTTCCGTGGGTCCCTCGACCCAGAGGACGTCATCCGCACCGAAGGCGTCCGAGAGGCGGGCGCCGATGTCCACCAGGTAACGCCGGAGCTGCTCGTTCTCGGCAGGATCGATGACTTCGAATTCGCTCTCGCCGTCGCGCTGCGTGACGAGCGTGATGGTCGACGGGTTCGCCGCGGCGATGACGGTGGGTGAATGGGTCGTGAGGATGTACTGGTGCTGCGGATACTCTTTGAAGATTTCGATGAGCTTTCGGACGGCGCCCGGGTGAAGGAAACTCTGCGGCTCGTCGATGAGGATGGTGCGCGGGGTGTCCGAGTTGAGGACGACATAAAGCATGGCCAAGACCTGGCCGACGCCCGTCTCCGGCGAACTGATGAGCCCGGGTCGGATGAGTCGGGTTAACTCTTGCTGCCCCACCCTGAAGCTCGCGCGCAACACCGAGTCCCCCGTCGGCAACATCCCGACCCGCGGCACAGTCGCCACGCTGCGGTGGGGCTTGTCCGAGATGTTCAAAGAGAGCGCTTCAAGCAGCGCCGTCTTTCCCGCGTTGTTCTGCCCCGTGATGATGTTGATCCCGGTGGTCAGCTTCAACTCGGAGGACTCGCGGTAGCTCTTGTAGTTCGTGATCTGAATACTGGCGATGTGCACCACTGCCTCCCGGGGATAGCCGTCAGCGCGCGTACCAGAGGGCCCCGCACGCTGCAAGAGCAGGCTGAACAGTACCTCCAGGACCGGGACGCCCTCCTCCAGGACACGCACCTCCCCCTCCAGGACACCGATCCACCCCTCCAGGACCGCAGGACGCCTCCTCCCCTGTCCTGCTCGCCCCCCACCCCGTCCTGCCCGGGCGAAGGATTCCTGCTTTCCCGACGACAGCTTGGCAGAGGGTGACGATCCCCTGCGTTCACCCATTTCGGGAGCGGGGCTCGTCCCTCTCCATAGACCGGGGCGCTATCAGCCGCGTTCGGCCATCAGCACCCCAGGGAGAACAACATCATGTCGAAGCCGAGCACCGATTTCGTGCGGTGGTCCGAGGTGGTTCGTTCCATGAACGTGGACGCAGACGCTCTGCCCCAGTCGCCCGTGCCCTTGCACGTGCTCTTCGGGGAGGCGGTGGACGTCGCGCGGTTCTTCGAGAAGTATTACAAGACGCAGGCAGGCGAGGCAGGCGCCGTCGTGCGGCGCGGGCTCGATTCGGTGGCGGGGCGCGGGAAGGGGAAAGGGGGGCGAAGGATCGGGCCGAGGTCGGGCAAGGAGATCCTTTCCATCCAGCGGGCCGCGCAGGAGGCGCAGACGCGGTACTTGCTGACGGTCGATTCGAAAGCGGAAAAGGATCCGGCGGAACGTGGGCGCTTTCTGCTCGCCGAGATCAAGGCGGCGCTCAGGTATCATTTCGACGATGGGGTGACGGATGAGCGGGATACGCAATTTGCGCGGGTCAACGCGGCGCACGAGGAGGACCCACGATCGGCGGATGCGATCGCTGCGGCGATCGAGGACCATGCGGCGCTTGCTGCCACGTACGTGAAGGAGCTCGATGGGCTCGGAGGA
>JANMGF010000241.1:0-12673 GCA_031374535.1 Polyangium sp. (in: bacteria) | reverse complement strand
GCAGCTCGCCGCCGAGCACGAGGTTGGTCTCGCGGTCGTTGCCGATGCGGACGAGGACCTGGCCGCCGCCCGAGATGCCGTCGTCGATCAGACCGATCGCCAGCCTGCCGATGAACGCGAAGAGCCGGTGGGGCGCGAACTCGGTCTCGAGGTAACCGTAGGTCAACCCCACGGGCCGACCCTGGAGGCCGAGGACGTCGAGATCGTTGAGCGAGCCGCCGACGCCGCGATAGACGCCAAAACCCGAGCGCAGGGCGCGGACGCCGACGTCGCCGTACCGCAAGCCGAAGGTGCCTTCGGTTTGCCAGACGCGGTCGTTGCCTTTCAGCCCGTTGTAGTCGGCGAAATCGGTCAGCAACATGGCCGAGGAGATATGCTTCTCGGGCTTCGAGACCTTGGGGGCGCTGTCGATCGGGAGCCTCTCTGGAGCCCCGGGCCCGCCCACGACCGGAATTGCGGTTCCGCGCTCCGACGTCGCCTCGATGAAGTACTCGATCTCCGAGGGCACGAGGCGCTCGCCCGGGACCGTCGCAGCCCAGTACCCAGGGCCGGCGCTCGTCATCACGAGCGGCGTGAAGCTCCCTTTCCCCGCCGTCCGTACATGAAGGAGTGCGCCCGTGGCCAGGTCGTCGAGCTCCACCACGATCTCGAGCGGCGTACCCTCGACCGCCCCGGTCGGACGGCTGAAGCTCACGAGCGTCGGCTCGGTCCGGGGTGCCAGGGTTTTGGTCGGCGCTTTCCGGCCGGGTTTGCCCTCGGCCTCGAGCAGCTGGCGCAGCGACGCGGCTTCTTCGTAGAGGACACGCGCATACCGGCCATTCGGTTTTTCGCGGACGTAATCCTCGTACGCGCGGATGCGGGTCACGAGGTCGGCGCCCTTCAGGCCGTCGAACATCGTGGCGATCGCCCGTGCCTCGGCGTCTTCGATGGTGCCCGTTTCGGGGCTGGGTTTCGTCGGCTCGGGGGTCTCGCCGGGTTCGGGGGCCTCGGGCGCGACGGGCTCCGGTTTGCCGGTGGGGCCTTTGCGTACGCCGCGCAGGATCACGAGGTCGCCCTTTTCGGGGACCCGCGTGAGGGTGCTGCTCGCCGTGGCCAGCGACATCGAGGGACGCACCTGCCCGAGCTGGAGCGTCCCGATGCGAAATCGGTCCGTCAGCACCTTCCCCGTCACCGGGTGCTTGAGCTTCAGCGGGCGCCAGATCTCCACGGTCGCCCCCTCCGTCGCTCCTTGGTTCGCGCCGAGATCCAGGACGAGCTCCTCCCCCTCTTCCTCGAGGGCGAGCACCGTCCCCGTGATTTCCGCAGGCGCCGCGTCCGAGGGCTTCGTCTGCGCCCCAGCGCTGCTTCCGATTCCGAGGAGGCAAAACGCGGCCACGGCTGCTGCGAGCCGCGCCCTGGTCCTCCCACGGTCCAATGCATTCACGAGGTCGAACACGCTGGGATCGATCCTTATCAAATCGAATCCATAAAGAAAAGAAAATTGTATGCGACCGAATTTGGACACAACATGCGTTGGGCCAACGTATTCGCGCGAATCCGATTTCGCGCCCATTGCGACCGCCACCGCGTTTTCGCGGTGGTGACCTTGGGGAACTTTTTTCACCAAAAGTCAGATGCCGCTCGGGGCTTCGGTCTTCGATTCGATCACGCGGCCGCGGTCGAGCACGAGGCGGGCGCCGGCGCGCTCGCGGAAAAGCTCGGGCTCGTGCGAGACGACGACCACGGCAGCGCCGCGCAGGACCTCCTCGTCCACGACCGCGAGCAGCCGCGCGACGCCCGCCTTGTCGAGGCCCGTCGTCGGTTCGTCGAGGAGCACGAGGGAAGGTTCATGCGTGAGCGCCCGCGCGAGCGCGATGCGTTGCCGCTGCCCACGCGAGTACGTCCGCACCGGCCGCTCCGCGAAGGCGCCGAGCTCGAACCGGGAGGCCGCGCGGGACCACGCCTCGGCCGCGTCGAGGCCCACGAGGCGCGCCGCGAGCTCGACGTTCTGCCTGCCCGAGAGGTCCGGGTACGCCATCGTCTCGTGCGACAACCACCCGACCTCGGCGCGCACCGCAGAAAGGTCGTCGCCGAGCGGCTCGTAGACGACGCGGCCCGCGGTCGGCTTGATGACCGTGCCGAGGATGCCGAGCAGCGTGGACTTGCCCGAGCCGTTGGCGCCCTCGATGACGAGCAGCTCTCCCGGGTGGATGGTGACGTTCACGCCACGCAGAGCGACCGTCGGGCCGTACGCCTTGATGAGGCCCTTGCCAACGACACGCGTGAGGCGAGGTGCTCGGCTCATGCGCCGTGCGACCCTTGTCCGTCGCGCCTCACGACCCCTTCCCGGGCACAGGCGGCGCCGGGAAAGGGCGCACGAGCGTCGGGCGGTCGTCGGCGAAGGAGGGCGGGTCGACGAGCGTGCGCTCCTCGTCGTCGTCGTCGTCGGTCACGGGACGCGGCGGCGGGATGGGGCGCGGAGGAGGAGGCGGCAAGGGCGGCGCGGCATGCACGGGGATGGCGATGGGCGGAGGAAGGGGCGGCGCCGAGGGCGGCGGGAGCGGCGCGGGAGGAGGCGGCAACCAAGCGGGCCGGCTGGCGGCGCCGACACCCATGCTGATGAGCTGCGCGGTCGGCAACGTCGGCGGGGGCGCGCCTCCCGAGGGGCCGGACGGCGGGGGCAAGGGCGGCGCATGATGCGGCGGCGAGGAGAACGGCGGCAGCGGGCCCGAGGCCTGCGGTGCGCCGGCGTGGGGCGGCGTGACGGTCGTGGGCGGGCCCGAGAGGCTCGAGGGCGGGCCCATGGCGGCCGAGCCTTGGCGCGACGAGCGCGGAGGGCGGCTCACCGGCGCGATGGGCAGGCCGAGGTCCTTGCGCGAGAAGGAGAGCACCATCGTCTCGTCGTCCTCGTCCTCGGAGAACGACATCTTCGCGGCGGCGGGGGGCGCGCGGCGCGAGGGCGGCGGCGGTTCGGGCTCGAGCGCGCGTCGCATCGCTTCCTGGAAATCGGCGGCGGTCTGGAAGCGATCCTCGCGCATCTTGGCGAGCGCCTTGTCGACGATCCGCTCGAGCCCACGCGTGACGCCCGGACGCACCTCGGAGAGCGAGCGGTGCTTCGAGGTCAAGATCTGCACGAGCAGCGCGTTGTAGTTCCGCGCGACGAAGGGCCTTCGGCCCGTGAGCGACTCGTAGAGGATCACGCCCGCGGCCCAGAGATCGACGCGGTGATCGAGCCCGCGTTCGCCGCGCGCCTGCTCGGGCGCCATGTAGTACGGCGTGCCCATGACGATGCCGGGCATGGTGAGGTCCGAGGCCGTGTCCTCGTCGATCGTCTTGGAGATGCCGAAGTCGAGGAGCTTCGCGACGGACGGCGTGCCGGCCCTGCGCACGAGGAAGACGTTCTCGGGCTTGAGGTCGCGATGGATGATGGCCTTCGCGTGCGCGGCCGTGAGCGCGGAGAGGATCTGATGCATGACGTCCGCGACGTCGCGCTCGGGGAGGGCGCCCTCGCGCTTGATGCGTTCGTCGAGGGTCTCGCCGACGAGGCGCTCCATCACGAGGTACGGCGTCCCGTCCTCGAGGCGGCCGAGATCGTGGATCTCGCAGATGCTCGGGTGTCCGATCGATCCGGCGATACGCGCCTCATGCCGGAGACGCGCGACCGAATCGGCCTGCTGCGCGTGCTTCGGGTGCAAGACCTTCACCGCGACGATGCGGCCAATCGCCAGGTGCTCGGCCTCGTAGACCGCGCCCATGCCGCCCTCGCCGAGCAGCGCCTTCACGCGGTACTTGTCGCCGATCACCTGGCCCACGAAGTCACGCCGCTCCGGCTTGCGTGCGCCCTGCGAGCCAGGGCCCGAGGCGCCGGGCGGAGCCGGGCGAGCGTTCATGGCGGGCGTCACGGAGGGCACACGTGGAGAGGGCACCCCCATCGGCCGCGGGATGCTGGGCGCAGGTGGGATGAACGAACGCGGCGTGTGCATCGCCGGGCGTGATGGAAGACTCGAACCTGGCCCGATGGCGAGCCCCGTCGCCGGGCAGATCACGAGCCTTTCATCGTGCCGGATGCCGCAGTGGCGGCAACGGAGTTCGCTCATCGCGAGAGCCCTACGTTCGGCCATTCCGCCGCGCGGGGCCACTGCAAAATCGCCCGTCGCGAGCGTTTTCGCTTCCACGAGGCGCGCCCACGTCGTGATGCGGATCGCCGCGCTTGATCCAGATCGTTCGCTTTACGAAGGCAACGGGGCATACAGCGCGTTGGGGACTCGCTGTGGATAAGTTCCGGTGATCCCAGGGTCCCCCCTGGGGACAGAACCGGGATCGACCGCCTCCCCGTCCGGCCGTCCCCTACGCGACCCCGGGGATGCCCCGGACTCTCCACAAGGGGTGTAGGATCCAAGTGACCGAAATCATGAGACGATCCAGAGTTGTCCCCGTCCTCCACAGGCTCTACCATCACGACGAGATCTAGATCTATAGATCTCTCCTGATAGAAGAGGGATGGGTGAGGGGGGTCACGTTTGGCTCCGTTCGCTCGGGCGAATGATTGGGGCTTCGCCGCGGCGATAACCCTGCTAAGAGGGACCGACCCGCCGTCTTGCGGTGGGGTTGAAGGGCCATGGACCTCGTCATCGCGAAGAAAGATCTGCTGCGCCTCGTCGACCGCTGCCAGGGCGTCGCCGACAAGAAGAGCGCCATGCCGGTGCTCGCCAACGTGCTGCTCGCCGCCGACGGCAACGCGCTGCGTGTCGCAGCCACGGACCTCTACCTCGCGGTGAGCGGTCAAACGACCGCCGAGATCGTGAGCGCAGGATCCGTGGCCGTGCCGGCGAAGGACCTGCTCGACCGCGTGAAGGCGATGCCCGACGGTCCCATCCAGGTGACCGCGCGGGACGGCGCGCAGACGGTCATCAAGGCCGTGGGCTCGCCGCGTCGCTACACGCTGCACGGCATGCCCGGCAGCGAGTTCCCAGCCTTGCCGAAGGCCGCGCCCGACGCGCCCTCGCTCGAGCTGCCGGTCGACCTGCTCGCGAAGCTCATCGAGCGCACGCACTTCAGCATCTCGACCGACGAGACGCGCGCCCACGTGAACAGCGCGCTCTTCGAGTGGGCCGGCAACCGCGTCCGTATGGTCACCACCGACGGCCACCGTCTCTCCAAGATGGAGGTCACGCTCGAGGGCACGAGCGCGACGGCGACGATGCTCATCCCGCTCAAGGCCATCCACGAGCTGCGCCGCCTCACCACAGGCGTCGACAAGGACACGCCCACCGTCCACATCACGCAGAGCGGTCCGAACGCGTTCTTCGGCATCGGCGGCATGACCTTCTCGGTCAAGCTCGTCGACGCGCAGTTCCCGCCCTACCAGCAGGTCATCCCGGGCATGAGCGAGCGGAGCGTACGCGCGCCGCGGGCACAACTCGCCGACGCGCTGAAGGCCATCAAGCTCGCCGCGAGCGACCGAACGGGCGGCGTCAAGCTCACGGTCACGCAACGCGCGCTGCGCATCACGAGCGAGAGCCCCGAGAGCGGCAACGGCTTCGACGAGGTGCCGATCGACTACGAGGGCCCCGAGGTGACGATCGGGTTCAATGCGCTCTACTTCCTGAACGTGCTCGACGCGATCGACGACGACGAGGTCGCTCTCGGCGTGTCGGGCGAGCTCGACCCGGCGGTCATCCGTCCCGCGTCGGAGTCCGCTTCGGAGAGTTACGTCGCCGTCATCATGCCGATGCGTATCTGACATCGCGCCCGTCCGGGGGGCCTTCGCATGGCCCCCCTCTCGCCTCACCCACCTCCCTAGCGATGAACCGCCTCGAGCTCGAACGGCTCAGCGTGCGTGGCCTGCGCGTCCTTCAGCGCGTGGACCTCGAGCCCGCGCCGCGCCTCAACGTCGTCTGGGGCAACAACGGGCACGGCAAGACGAGCGTGCTCGAGGCGATCTACTTCGTCGCGACCTCGAAGAGCTTTCGCACCGCGCGTATCGGCGAGCTCGTGCGGCACGGCGAGGAAGCGGCGAGCGTGAAGGCGCGCTTCGTCGAGCGTGGCTCCGCGCGGACGGCCCTCACGCGTGAGCAGACGGCCGCGGTGCAGGGCAAGAGCGTCGTCGTGCGTATCGACGGCAATCGCCCGCGCGCGCTCGTCGAGTACGCGACGCGTTCGCCCGTCGTGGTGTTTCATCCCGAGGAGCTCACGTTGTCGAGCGGGCCTGCGCAGGGCCGGCGCACGCTCCTCGACCGGCTCGCGCTCTTCACACGGCCTGAGAGCGCCGATGCGCGTGCTCGGTATGCGCATGCCCTCCGGGCGCGCCAGGAGCTCTTGCGGCGCGGCGCGGAGACGTCGAACCGTGAGCCACGCGAGCTCGATGCGTTCGAGGCTCTCTGCGCCGAACATGGTGCGGCCCTCACGCGGGCGCGCGCGGCGGCGGCCGAGGCGCTCGTGGGCGAGCTCGCGCCGGCGTTCGCGCAGATCGCGGCTCCGGATTTGCGACTCGAAGCGAGATACGCGCCGGGAGGTTCTTCCGACGTGGAGACGGCGCGCGTGGAGCTCGCGCGTGGCCGAAAGCGGGATGCGTTCCGGGCGTCGGCGGGTTTTGGTCCACACCGCGACGAGCTCGAGCTGATGCTCGATGGTTTTCCTGCGCGGGTCGTCGCGTCGCAGGGACAACATCGCGCGCTCACGCTTTCGTTGAAGGCGGCCGAGACCGCGACGATCGCCAAGGAGCGGGGCATCGAGCCGCTTCTTTTGCTCGACGATGTTTCGAGTGAGCTCGATCCCGAGCGCACGGGCGCGCTCTTTTCATTCCTTGGCCTCCATCGTGGTCAGATTTTCCTGACGACCACACGTCCCGAGCTCATCCGCGCGGAGGACATACCGGCCGCCGATCGGCGTGACTTCCGGGTCTTTCGTGGCGAGCTCGACGAGGGCGCGGGCTGACTTCAGGCGGCGCTCGTGGGGGCTCTCGTCGGGGTGATCCTGGGTGTTTGGGGGGTTCGTTCGGGCCGTCCGGGCGAGGCGCGGCGTGAGGCCACGAAACGGGGTCGAATCGCGCGGGATTTCCTCTCGAAAAGGGCCCCGCCGCGCTTGCCGAAGAGGCGCAAAAAAGCTAGATTTCCGCGACTCCAAACGGCCCCCGCGCGCGTGACCCGAAGGCGTCCGCGCTCGGCCCGAGGACCTCGTTGCCCTTCGCGTGAGCGTGCGGGTCGCAACGACCGATCGGCCAGGGCGCTCGGGAGCCGAAAGCACGAGACAGATGACGACTGAAGCCACGAGCATCCAGCAAACCGAACCCAAGTCGACCCCGGGCGGCCAGGCCTACGACGCGCACAGCATCACGGCGCTCGAGGGCCTCGAGGCCGTGCGCAAGCGCCCGGGAATGTACATCGGCGACGTGCACGACGGCTCGGGGTTGCACCACCTCGTATGGGAGGCCGTGGACAACGCGGTCGACGAGCACCTCGCGGGGCAGTGCAACGAGATTCGGGTGACCGTGCACTTCGACGGATCGGTATCCGTGGAGGACAACGGCCGCGGCATTCCGGTCGGCATGCACGCCAAGGGCGTGAGCGCGGCCGAGGTCGTGATGACGGTGCTGCATGCCGGCGGCAAGTTCGACAACGCCAGTTACAAGGTCAGCGCGGGCCTGCACGGCGTGGGCGTCTCGGCGGTGAACGCGGTCTCGGAGTGGCTCAAGCTCGAAATCAAACGCGAGGGCAAGGCCTGGTACCAGGAGTACGAGCGCGGCGCGCCGCGGATGCCCCTGAAGGCCATCGGCGAGACCGACAAGACGGGTACGAAGGTCACCTTCAAGCCGGACACGCAGATCTTTTCGGTGACGGAGTTCAATTACAACATCCTCGCCAATCGTCTGCGCGAGCTCGCGTTCCTCAACGCGGGGCTCATCATCCACCTCGAGGATCAGCGTCCGAGCGGGCGGAGCGAGACGTTCCACTACAAGGGTGGTATCGCCGAGTTCGTCGCGCTCCTGAACCAGGCGCAGGAGGCGATTCACGACGACGTCATCGCGTTCGTGGTCGAGGGGCACGGCGAGGTCGGCGTGAACGGCGTGAAGGCCGGGGCGCCGCCGATCGCGGTCGAGGTCGCGATGCAGTGGAGCGCCTCGTATACCGAGCAGATCTACTGCTACACGAACAACGTCCACAACAAGGACGGCGGCACGCACCTCGCGGGCATGCGTTCGGCGCTGACGAAGACGGTCAATCAGTACGGCAAGGCGCAGAACCTCTTCAAGGAGCTGAAGCAGGAGCTGACGGGCGAGGACATTCGCGAGGGCCTCACGTGTGTGCTCAGCGTGAAGCACCCGGACCCGTCGTTCGACTCGCAGACGAAGTCGAAGCTCGTGTCGAGCGAGGTGAAGGGCATCGTCGAGCGCGCGGTGACCGACAAGCTCGGTCAGTATTTCGAGGAGCACCCGCAAGGCGCGCGCAAGATCATCGACAAGGCCGTGCTCGCGGCGCGGGCGCGTGAAGCCGCGCGCAAGGCGCGTGAGGTCATCCGCAAGGGCTCGATGGATATCACCTCGCTCTCGGGCAAACTCGCCGATTGCCAGTCGAAGGATCCCGAGAAGAGCGAGATTTACATCGTCGAGGGTGAGAGCGCCGGCGGCAGCGCCAAGATGGGCCGCGACCGGCATTTCCAGGCCATCCTGCCGCTGAAGGGCAAGATCCTGAACGTCGAGCGCGCGCGGCTCGACCGCATGTTGAGCTCGGCCGAGGTCGGAACACTCATCACGGCGCTCGGCTGCGGCATCAGCGGCATCCGCGTGACACGCGATGGCGACGAGAAGGACAAGGACGACGACGGGCTCGAGCTGAACAAGCTCAAGTACCACAAGATCATCCTGATGACCGACGCGGACGTGGACGGCTCCCACATTCGCACGCTCCTGCTCACGTTCTTCTTCCGGCAGATGCGTGAGGTGATCGAGCAGGGTTACCTCTACATCGCGCAGCCGCCGCTGTTCGGCGTGCAGAAGGGGAAAAAGACCCCGGTTTACCTCAAAGACCAGCGCGTGCTCGACGAGTACCTCGTGAACAATGCGGTCGAAGACCTCGTGTTCGAATCGAAGGCGAGCCGCGGGCGCAAGTTGATGGGCGAGCCGCTACGAATCCTCGCCCAGGGCCTCAAGCGTTTCAAGGTGGCGCTGGGTAACCTCGACAAGCGTTGTGATGCGCGCATCGTGGCCTCGCTCATTCGGGCGACCGGCCTCGAGCAGGACGACCTGCGGGACAGCACGAAGGTCGAAGCGGCGCGGGAAAAGCTGAAGGCGTACCTCGAGCGGCGGTATCCCGACATGATGCCCTTCAAGGTCGAATCGACGTTCGAATCGGAGCACGGAGCATATCGCATCACGGTGACGCCGCGGCCGGGCGCCTCGAGCCGAGTGAGCGTGATCGATTGGCAGCTCTGTGGCCTGCCGGAGTACAAGGACGCCCTCGGGATCGAGCGATCGATTTCGGATTTGCTGGGTCCGGCTCCCTGGGTCGCGATTTCGAAGGGGGACGAGACCGATCTCGAGTCGAGCGAGGCGTTGATCGAATACCTCGACCATCGCGGTCGGCGAGGTTTGTCGATCAAGCGGTACAAGGGCCTCGGCGAAATGAACGCGGAGGAGCTCTGGGAGACGACGATGAACCCGGACGACCGCACGCTGCTCCAGGTGAAGATCGACGACGAGGCCGAGGCCTCGCGCCTGTTCGCGATCCTGATGGGCGAGCACGTCGAGGAGCGCAGGCGCTTCATCGAGGTGAATGCGCTCAACGTGAAGAATCTCGATATCTGAGAGGTTTTTCGCGGGCGTGGAAGGCAAAAGGCCGCCGGGAAACCAGCGGCCTTTTTGCTATTTGTTCAGTTCGGTCCGCCCTGACAAACGCCGCTGCCCACGGCGGTGTTGTTGTCGATCCGGCATTCGCGCCACGTGTGTGGCGGCGATTGATCGTCGACCACGACGTAGATCTTCTGCGACCCGTCGAGCACGCCCGGCGGGGGCGAGGGCAAAGGTAGGTTCACGTCCTCGGCCTCGGCCGGGTAGAGCACCTTCGTCGTCGTGAGGGGGCTGCCGGGCAGGGGCGTTCCGCCATTCGCGGGATCGCCCAGGTAAAACCCGACGTTCACGCCGGCCGGGACGCTGGCCTCGCCGATGTTGCGCACGCGCGCCACGAGCGAATACGTCGGTTGTCCGCAGCGCGGGAAGATGGTGGCGACGAGGTCGGGCGCCGAGAACTCGCCCGCCGGCTGCACGTTTTGCCGAAAATTGTTGAGCTTCGGCTGCTTGTAGTTCGGCAGCTCCACCATCGGGATGGTGCCGTCCTCGTTCACGTTCGTCACGTGATAGCCGTGCTGGTTCCACACCCGGCGGGTGCGGACCCAGTTGCCATTCTTGTCACCGAAGATCCGCACGCCGGCCGTCTTCGTGCCGTCCGCGCAGGTGAAGCTCGAGTAGGAGTTCGAGACCACCACGATGTCGGCTTGCCCGTCGTTGTCGACGTCCGCGACGAGCGGATACTCGTAAAGCGTGCCGTTCGTGTTGCACGTCTCGTAGAGCACGGCCCCGTCGGTCCCCGAATAGACGTGCATCATCTTCTCGTCGGCGTAAACGACCTCGGCCTTGCCGTCGCCCTCGAAATCGAAGACCGAGCTGCCCGTCGAGGCGGACGAGCAATCCTGGGTTTGTCGGATCCAGAGGAGCGTCTCGGCATTCGGGATGTTCGGGTCCATGAGTTTCTTGCCGTCGAACACCGCATAACCGACGCCGCCGGCCATGGCCACGTCGGGCACGCCGTCGCCGTTGAAGTCGGCCACGGTGGGCGGGCCGCCGCCGCGCGTGTTGCCCGCGCTCATCAGGGGGCAGAGGTTCGGGTCGAGGGTGCCGTTGATGTCGATCCCGGTGCGCACGATCTTGAAGCCGCCGGGCTCGTTCGGGTCGACGCGCCAGATACGAAGCTCGTGCAGGTTGTTGTAAACCGCGATGACCTCGGGCTTGCCGTCCTTGTCGAGGTCGCCGACGGCCGGGAAGCTGGCGATGATGCCGGTGTCGACGAGCACCGTGCCGTCGGCCTTGAAAATGCGCGTCGCCGTGAGCACGTCGAGCTTGCCGTCGGCATCCATGTCGGAGACCACGATGTTCGAGGTATTCGCGGGGGTGAACGTGGCGACCGTCGCGCCCGTCTTTCCGTCGAGGATCTGCGATTCGACGACGACCTCGACGTCGCCGTCCTGGTCCATGTCCGCGAGCGAAGGCATGAAACACGTGCCGGGCGCGCTGAGCCACAACTCGGTACCGGTCGCGGTGTAGGCGCGGGCGCGGCCGTCGGCCGTGCAGACCACGATCTCGTTGCCAGCAATGCCGTCGATGTTGCCGGCGGCGATCGAGCGGCCCGGGTGGTTCTGGCTCGTCGCGCCTGCATTGGCGGTCCACTTCTCGACGACCTGGCCATTGACGATCGAAATGGCGTGGAGCGTGCCATTTTCGTTGTACTTGGTCGTCTGGAACGTGAGGAACACGATCTCCGGGATGTCCCGTTCGTCCACGACGCCGTCGCAGGTGTCGTCGTCGAGCTGGATGACGACGGGCGCCATCATGACGCTGTCGGCCGTGCTCGGCGCGGCGGGGTCGCCCCAGGCGTATTTGAGGACGGGTTCGAACTGGCCGACGGGCGGCTTGTACTCGCATTGCGCGAGGCAGGTGATCGGGTCGTTCGGGCCGGGTTCCATGCCGGGCGCGCATTCGGGGGGCTGCGGCAGGCATTTGCCCGTCGCGGGCGTCACGCCGCCCTGGCAGGAGCCGCCGCCGCCGTCGGGCATGCCGCCGTCGGGCATGCCGCCGGGCTCGCCGAGAGCATATTCGCAGTAGGAGCCCGCGGGGCATTCCGTGGCGTCGATACACGTGGCGCCGGGCGTCACGCATTGCTGGAAGGAACAGACCTCCACGTCGCCGCAACACGCCGCGCCGCAGGCCTTGTCCTGCGTGCAACACACGTCGCCGGCCGTGCAAACGCCGCCGTCGCCGCAGGCCTCGCCCGGCGTACACCCCGTCGGCCCTCCGTCGCCGAAGAGGTCGCCGCCGTCGCCGCCCCGTCCGCCGTTGCCTTGTCCGCCCTGTCCGCCTTGCCCGCCGGCGCCCGCGGTGCCGGTGGACGAGCCCGAGGACGCACCGCTGCCGCTCGTGTTGCCGTCGCTGCACGAGGCCAGCATCGCCGAGAGGGTCGGCACGGCGAGCGCCACGAAAGCGAAGAAATGAACCCGATGTTTTCGCATGACGGGGCCATCTTCGCCGAAAGTGGCCGTCCCTGTCGATCGCGAAGAACCTGGAGGGAACACCCGAGCGTGCGACCGGATCCGCCCCTTGGCAAGGGCCTTGCTTGGTCGAGATCACGTCTTAGTTTCGGTCTCGCCATGCGAATGGATCGAATGACGACCAAGGCCCAGGAAGCGGTTCGCGCCGCTGTCGACCTCGCCAGCCGGAGGGGGAATCCGGAGCTTTATCCGGAGCACCTTTTGCGAGCGATCGTGGCTCAGGACGACGGGATCGGCGCGCCACTCCTGGAAAAGGCCGGCGTGGACGCTGGGCGCGTTTTGCAGGCGCTCGACGCCAAAATCGACAGCTATCCCCGCGTGAGCGGCGGCGCAGAGCCGAACCTGTCCCGGCGAGCGCTCGGCCTCTTGCAGCGGGCCG
>JANMGF010001450.1:0-5892 GCA_031374535.1 Polyangium sp. (in: bacteria) | reverse complement strand
CGCGGCGTCGAACACGTGCGTCTCGTACACGGCGAGGTCTGCGCGGAGCGGCGGTAAAAAGAGGTCCATCAGCTCTTCGTTGGAGAGGACGACATCGGGCGTGCCACCATAACGACGTAACGCCTCGATGAGCCGTGGCCTCGGCAAGTCGTGCAGGGGACTACGCCCGAGCGGCAGGTGGGGCGCGCGGCCGGCAGAGACGACGAGGCCCCGCGGCAAAGGGGCGCCTCTTTCACGGAGCGCCCGCGTGACCCCGAACGCGACGTGCGAGCCGAAGCTATGACCCAGAAACACGAAGGGCAGGTCGAGCTTCGGCGAGAGCACGTGGACGAGCGCGTCCGTGAGGGGCTTCATCGTCCGGTGGGGCGTCGCGCCGAACGACGCCTCCCGGCCGGGGAGCTGCGCGATGTGGAGCTCGACCCAGGGCGGCAACGCGGCGGCGAGCACGCGGTACGGAAAGGCGCCGCTGCCTGCGTGCGGAAAGACGAAGAGGCGCAGGGCGGGCGCTTGTTTTGCGGGGACGGTGACGAGGGCAGGGGGCGGGGGCGGTTTCTCGGCCATGGATACGTAGAATTAACCATCACGACGGCCCGCGAAGGTCAAGCCCGCCGCGCGGTTGACGGCCCGCGCGTAGGTTCGTACACTCGCGCGCGACCATGTCGACAACCGTCGAGGCTCTCTGGGGGGATCCGCAACTCGCGCGGTTCGTGAATACGCTCGTCACGGGGCATGGTTGCCACTCTGTCGTTCTTTATGGCTCGCGCGCGCTCGGGGTCGCGACGGCGGAGAGCGACTGGGACATGCTGGGGATCCGCGAAGGCGGCGAGGCCACGCGGGATGCGCGGCTCGTGGACGGGGTTTTTCTCGACGCATTCATCGTCCCGGAGGCGGACGTGGTGGACGCGGGCGCGAAGTTTCTCCACGTTCGCAGGGGCATTCCCGTGCTCGATCCGCGTGGACTCGGGGCGCGCCTCGTCGAGGACGTCGCGGCTGCCCTCGCAAAGCCGCCGCCACGCGTGCCCGAGGCGGAGATCGCGGCGCGGCGCGCCTGGTGTCGCAAGATGCTGGGGCGCATCGGGCGCGGGGACGTGGAGGCGAATTTTCGGCGCGCGTGGCTGCTTTTTGATCTGCTCGAGCTTTATTTCATGTTCCGGGGCCGACACTGGCTTGGACCGAAGGAGGGCTTTCGCTGGCTCGCCGAAGAGGACGGACGGGCGCACGAGGCTTTTTCGACCGCCCTCGCGCCCGGCGCGCCGATCGAGGCCATCGAGGCGCTCGTCGAGATCGTCCTCGGCGTCTGAGACGCGCGCTTTAGCTGCCGCAAAAGCTCGAGGAGGCGAGGATCTCGGCCTCCGGCGACCGAAGAAACGCGGCGCGGCCTGCCCCGAGGCGAGCCCCTTGGGAACGAAGAAGGAGGCAGGCGGGGGTGTCGCGGACGATCACCGCATGTTTGCCGAGAGCCTGGACGAATTGCACCGCGGTCTCGAGCACGGTAGGCTGCGTCCGGTTCGTCACGGACACCTCGCAGAACCCGGCCAGCACCGCGGGGGCGAAGAAATGCATTCCCACGAAGTTCTCACGTACGTCGAGGCGCGTCGCCAGCACGCGGAGGAGCGCGGTCGGGGCCGTCGTGGCCAGGATGGCGTGTCCGTTCGTGGCGCGTTCGGCCATCTGGAGCAGGGTTTGTCGCGCTTTCCAGGAACCCTCGGTCCATTCGAGGACGAGGTCGGCTTTCGCCGCGGCCCTGATGTCGCAGAACGCACGGAATCGACCGAGCGCTCGCTCGACGACGTCTCGGTCGAGGCAGCCGGCCCGTTGTTTGTCCACGAGCGACGCGATCAATTGTTTTCGCGACGTGGAAGCGCCGCCGGGCGTGGCGCGGATCATCGTCGCGGAGAGGCCCGCGAGCAGGCAGGCCTCGATGACGCCGAGGCTCCCGAGATCTCCGCCGACGACGGCCACGTCTGCGATGGCCCGGGCGGGCGCGTCGGCGTTCGTGTTTTCCAGTGGGCGCATGCTCTCTTTTCCCCCAAGCCGCTTGGGTGCCCGTGGTCGAGCGCCCGGTACACGATGGGGTATGGGTCCCACATGGTTACCGTCAATGCGGTCGAGCCCGCCCGAGGCAATCGGCGCGGCGCGTGCGTGCGAGGCGGAGGCGCATGAGCGGCGGCGGTTCTTCGCAGCGCGCGACGGACGAGGCGCTCCGGAATGCGCTGGACAGAGTGCGGGCGCGGTGCGACGTCGAGGCGCGCAAGGCGGCCGATCCGGTCCGTTTCGTCCATCGATATACCGACCGGGACGATCAGGAGATCGTCGCGATGATCGCGTCGGCGCTCGCGTTCGGCAACGTGAAGGCGCTTTGCGCGAAGATCGAGGAGGCGCTCGCGAGGCTCGGGCCACGGATCGCGGAGATCTGCGACGATCCGGCGGCCGTGCGCGCGCGGCTCTCGGGGTTCCGGCACCGGGTCTACCGGGACGAGGATCTCGCGGGGCTCGTGATTGGCGCGCGGCGGGTGCAGCGCGCGTATGGGTCGCTGGGCTTGGCGCTCGCGGACAAACTATCGCAATCGAAGGATCTGCGGGAGGCGCTGGGGGCCTGGGTCGCGGAGATCCGGGCGAAGGGGGAGCTCGGCGCCGGCGCTGACGGGCGGCGGGGCGCGGAGCATATCCTGCCGGACCCGGGCAAAGGCAGCGCGGTGAAGCGGATTTTGCTTTTGCTCCGGTGGATGGCGCGGCCGGCGGACGGGGTGGATCTCGGGTTATGGGACGTGCCGACCTCGAGGCTCATCGTCCCGGTGGACACGCATATCCACAAGCTCTCGCGAAACCTCGGCCTCACGGCGCGAAAATCGGCCGATTTCCGGGCGGCCGAGGAGATCACGGCGGCGCTCGCGCGGCTCGACCCGGACGACCCGGTGAAATACGATTTTTCGCTTTGCCACCTCGGCATGCTGCAGACATGTCCCTCGCGGCGGGACCCGGCGGCGTGCGAGGGGTGCGGGGTCAAACCCGTGTGCCGGCACTGGCAACGTGAAACGAGGCCCGTACGGCGGCGCGGTTCTCTCTGATCAGCCGACGTAAACGCGACCGTAAAACTCGACGAGGCCCGCGGCGTACCCGAGCGTGAGCGCGCCGAGCGCCGCGGGCATGAGCGCATCGATGAAAAAACGGTCGACGCGCGACCACACGCTGGACTCGGCTTCGAGCGCCAGGCGGGCCTTCTCGGCCACGTCGCGGGCGAGCTTCGGCGCGATGGGCGTATCGGGCAGGCTCTCGATGGCCCGGACGATCGGGTCGTTTTCGTTCGTGCTCATGCGCTCGTGCCTCTCTTCTTCGTGGAACGATTGTTTCCTTTTTCGATGGCGGCCGCAAGCTCCGCGCGCGCCCGGCTGAGCCGTTGCCTGGCGGCCTCGGGCGAGACGCCGAGCACCTCGGCGACGCGTGGCGCTTCGAGGCCCTCGCCCACCGCGAGCAGGAGCACCTCCCTGGCGGCGGGCGAGAGGCTCGCGAACGCCTCACGCGCCGAGGCCGCTTCGGCGCGCGCGACGACCTCACCCTCGGGCGAAGGCGATTCGACGTCGATCTCCGCGCCGAACGAGAAGATCCGCGTGACGTCGAGCAGGGCCCAGCGGCGATGGGTTCGATAGCGGTTCCGCGCGACGGTGAAGATCCAGGCGGCGAGGTCCGAGCCGTCCGCGAGGGTGTGGGCGTCCCGGGCGACCGCGATCCACGTCTCCTGGAAGAGGTCCTCGGCGACCTGCCGTCGGCCCGTGAGCCGCAAGAGGAAGCGGAAAACACGCTCGTGGTAACGCGCGTACACCGCGTCGAAGGCCGACGCGTCTCGGCCACGAAGGCGCGCGACGAGGGGGGCGAGCTCGGGGTCCACGTCACGACGGAGCGTACGAGGCGCGCCGACGTGACGTGAAATTTTTTTTCGTCACACCCGGCCCGCTCGTGCGCTGAGTGAGTTGAAGGCCGGCAACGAGGCCGGTCACGAAACAAAAAACCAAGGACATAGGGAGGCGATCATGTGGGAGTTTTTCAAAGAGGGCGGTTGGCCGATGTGGAGCATCCTTTTCGTGGGATTTTTCCTGCTCGGCGCGTCGCTGCGCTTCGCCATCCGGCCGGATCGCGCGAAGGTCGGGTTCTTGAAGTACCTGTCGTTCGCGACGCTGGCGGCGGCGATCCAGGGCACCGTGATGGATCTCGGCGCGGTCTTTCACTACACGGTGGATCGGGATCGCGTGAGCGACGCGGAGCTTCCGCGGGTGCTGCTCCAGGGCTTCCACGAGAGCACGCGGCCCGGGAGCTTCGGCGGCGGGATCCTCGTGATCGCGCTCGTCCTGATGGCGATCGGCTCGTCGCGGCTCGCGCGGAAGGAGTCTGCCGCGGCTTGATTCAAGGGCCCGGCCATTCGATCCGGAAAACATCCATCGACGACGTGCGTGCCGCGCCCTTCGCGAGCCCGAGGGCGCGCACGTCGAGGCCGTCGTCCCCTGGCGCGAGCGTCAGGAAATGGAAGTCGCGTATCGTCGGTCCGTTGAAGAGGTCGCGGAACTTCTGCCGCTCTTTCGGGAGCAGCCTGTGCCGCGGCCCTCCGCCGCCGCCGCACACGACGAAATGACGGCCTTGCCTCACGAAATGCTCGTAGGCGTGCACGTGCCCCGAGAGCATCAGAAGGCCCTTTCGCGAGCGGAGAAACGAAGGGACGAACGTACGCTCGACGAGAGCGGAGGGGCCGGTGACCGTGCCGTTCGTCCACGGCGGGTGGTGGACGAGCACGAGAATGCCGCGCACGTTCGGAGCGGCGTCGAGGTGGGCGAGGGCCTCGTCGTAAAATCGGATCTGCTCGTCCCATTGTTGGGACGGCATGAAGAGACGATTGGAATCGAGGGCGATGATCCCGAGCGGCCCGAGGTGCGTCGTGTAAAACCGATGGCCTTCGACCCGAGGAAATCGCGAAAAATAATGGCGGAGCGCCTGCGGGCCGAGGGACCAGCAGTCGTGGTTGCCGAGGATGGGCAGAAGCTCGATGCCCGCGTCGCGGAGCGGCGCGACGAGCCTGTCGAAGAAACCCCAGGCCCGCGCCGAGGCGCCGAGGAAGACGTGATCGCCGAGCAGGAGCGCGACGTCGGGGCGCTCTTCGGCGAGAGCCGCGATGACGCCGGTGCGTTCGGCGTCGTTTTGCTCGGAGAGGAGAAAGATGCGCTCGACGAGGGCCGTGCGTTGCAGATCCGAGACGACCGCGACACGCCCGCCTTCGCGGAAGGGGACGGTGATCATGGACTTCGAGAGGGCAGGGGCCATGGGCGACGGAAGGAATGCTAGCCCGGCCACGCACGCAATCGAGGAAGACGTTGACCGGTGACCGAACCGCTGGAACGTTCAGGCGCGAATGATCACCCCCGATGCATCCCCCGGCGCCCCCCTCGCTCCTGCCCAGAGCCCGCCCGCGGGGCTCGTGCCCTTCGAACGTCCCGGCTTTGGCGCAGGCATGAAGGCCGTGTTTGGTGGGTACGGGTATCTCTTCCGCACGCCGGACATCTGGCCACTCGCGCTCGTCCCCACGGGCATCGCGCTCGTGCTCGCGGTGGTGCTCGGCATCATCGGCGTGAAGCTCGCGCCGATGCTCGTCGCCCTCCTGCTGAAGGAGCCGGGGACGGGCATGCTCTGGACGGTGCTCGGCGTCGTGCTCCACATCCTCGCGGTGGTCGTGATGCTCGGGGTCGCGCTGGCGATCTCGTTCGCGCTCGGCAAGCCCCTCGCAGGGCCGGCGCTCGAGAAGATGGTGCGCCGGGCAGAGGCCGATCTCGGCGCGCCCACGTGGCCGCCGCCGAGCTTCTTCGAGGACGTGTGGCGCGCTTTGCAGTCGTCGCTGGTGGCCCTCGTCTT
>JANMGF010001438.1:0-8319 GCA_031374535.1 Polyangium sp. (in: bacteria) | reverse complement strand
GGCCGACGAGCACGACGAACGGCGCGAAACCGCGGACGAGGCCGATGTTGCGGAGGAGCGCCCCGACGCGGTCCGCTTGCTCGGTGTCGGTGAAATGCGTTTTTCGGGGAGAACGTGCCTTCTGGCTCGAAGCGTCGTCGTTCTCGCGATCGAGAGGCACTTCCGTTTCGATGGAAGGGATCACGGCGTACTTCGCGCGGCGGGACATCCGCTCGTACGCGCGCGGGAAAAGCAGCCGGCCCACGACGGGGAGGAGAGAGAAAAAACCGAGGATGTCGATGACGAAATACGAAGACACCGGGTTTCGCAACACCTCACGGGCGACGTCGCGCAGCACCGCGAGTGCGCGCATACGCAAGGAGCGCGAGACCCACGCGGGGAGCGCCTCGGCACGTGGCATTTCGGCGAGCCTGTGCGAGGGCGTCGCGGCGATGGGGCAAAGCGGCGCGGCTTCCCGTGCGCCGAGCGGCTCGTATTCGATGGCGATTCCGAAGAAACCCGCGGCGCCGAAGGTCTCGTAAGAGAACTGGATCTCCTCGATGTGACGGCGGATGCTCTCCTCGCGGTCGTCGATACAAAAGACGAGCTGGGCGTCGCGGCGGCCTGAAAAATGATTCTGGATGGGCGCGCGGGCATTCTCGGAGAGCGCGTGGAGCACGGCGTCGCGGTAATGGATCTCGTATGCGGCATGCCAGAGCGGCGCCATCGCCTCGGGCGTGCAGGCGTCGAGCGCCGAGAGCAAACGCGTGACGCTTTCGGGCGACGTCGCCTGGAGCTCGCCCGGCGAGATACCGAGGTGCTGCTCGAGCAAGATGAGGCGGAATGCATTTTTCCGCGCTTCCGTCCCGCCGCTCACGCGCTCGGCGCTCTGCTTGAAATCGAAGACCATGTCGGCGAGGCGGAGGAGGGTCCCCTCGTCGCCCGGGGCCGCGCCGAAAGCACGGGCCTCGAGCTGCGCGCGGGCACGTTCGGCGAGGAAATCGGGCAGCTCGCCGAGGAAAAGCGCGTGCCGGACGAGCAGCTCCGGGAGGTGATTCGTGAAATGATGGCGGAAGCCGTCGATGTCTCCGTCGTGGCCAAAAGCACGAAGGGACGCGCGCTGCACGAAAAGAACCTCGTAAAACATCCGCACCGCGAGGAACTGGATCAGATCGATCGGATGCGCGCGCTGCGCAGGGTGTTCGGGGTGCGTCCAGCGCCAGTGCACCATCCCCGAAAGACCAGGCAAACCCACGCAGATGCGCTGGAGGTAAGGGCCCCAGTGCGCCTCCGGAACGCCGAGCCGTTCGAGGCTCTGGAGGATCGCGTCCACCGCGAGCGGCGGCAACGCCCGCAGCGCGTCCTGCGCGTCCGGGAGGCCTTCGAGCTCGAAGAAGTGGTCGTGCTCGGCCATCTTGCGAAAGGCGTCGTAAAAGCCGAGCGAGCGCCCCGCGACGTGCCACGCCGCGAGGCCCTCGTCGAGGAAGGCCATCGTCACGCGGAGGATCTGGGGGTGAATCCGATCGTGGATGTCCTCGCCCGTGAGCGCGAAGAGCAAATCGCGATGGCACGTCTCGGGGCCGAGTTTGTCGAGGTGCTCGTCGAGCCTACGCGCCGCGTGTTCCATCATCTGCCGGCGGGGATCCCGGGCGTCGAGCTCGGCCATCAGACCCTCGCTCGACGTCGGACCCCCAAAAGCGGATTCGAGCGCCCGGAGCGCCTCGAACCCGCGCCGTCGCAAGTGGTCGGGGCCGAGGTCGTGAACGACGGTGAGGCAAAGACGCGCAATCTCGCTCGTCGCGGCGCCTGCATGGGGCCCGAGCGCGCCGTCCTTTTCTTCGAGGTGTGCACGGACGGCGGCCCGCACGCGCTCGGCGAGGTCCGGGTCGAGGGGGATGGCGGGGCCGCCCCAGGCCTCGAGGTGCTCGATACGTTCGAAGAGGGCCTCGATCCGCGCGCCCACGGGCCCCTCGGGCGCGCCAGGTTCGAGCGGCGGCTCGATTTCGTGGAGCAACGCGATGGTTTTGATGTCCCGCGTGCCGATGTCCCGTTCGCCGATCCGGAGGAGGGGCTCGGCCTCGCCGTTTTCTCCGCGCTCGGCGCGCGCGCGTTCGAGGTCGTCCGCGGTGATCCGGCCGATGGAGAAGAGCCTCCGGTACTCCTCGATCGGCAGATACGAGCGCCCGCCGAGCACACGCGAAGCCTCGGCGACGGCTTTCTCGAAAGGCAGGTGCTGAAAGCCGTGGAGCGTGTTGTGGTGGATGAACGTCTCGATCGGACCCTGTCCCGGCAAGACGTGGGCGAGGTGCTCGATCGCGTGTTCGAGGCGTTTTCTCGATTCGACGGTCTTGCCGCGCGCTGCGGCGTTCTCCAGGGCGCTCATGAAACACCTATCCGTGGAAGAGCGTCGCCATGTGCGAGACCGTGGCGGCGACGAGGTCGAGGGCCGCGCGTGGGGCGATGCCGAGCGCGACGAGGAGCAATCCGAGCGGCGCGGCGGCGAGGAGCTCGCGCGACTCGAGATCACGGAGGTTTTGCCATCGGGGGTTCAGGGGGCCAAAAAAGAGGCGGCCGAGGGCCCGCAACGAATACCCGGCGGTGATCAGGACGCCCACCGTGGCAATGCCGGCGAGGTATTGGTACCGCTCGAAGGTGCCGACGAGCGTGGAGATCTCGCTGACGAAGCCGCCGAGCCCGGGCAACCCCATCGATCCCAGAAGCGCAATGGACAGGGCCACGAAGAAACGAGGCGTGACGGCCGCGAGCCCGCCGAATTTTCGTGCATCGCGGGTCCCGGTGCGGCGCTCGAGCGCGCCGACGAGCAAAAAGAGCGCGGCGCTCGACAGGCCATGCGTGCACATCTGCATCATTGCGCCCGTGAGCCCGGCTCCGTTCAGCGAGGCCACGCCAATCAAGACGAAGCCCATGTGGCTCATCGAGCCATAGGCCACCATCGCCTTGAGATCGGGCTGACGGAACGCGAGGAGCGCGCCATACACGATGTTGACGAGCCCGAGCAGGAAAAGAATGGGCACGAGGGATTCGGATCCGACCGGCAGGAGGGCCGAGAGCCGCAAGAGCCCATACGCGCCCATCTTCGCGAGCACGGCCGAAAACACCATGCTGACAGGCGGCGCGGATTCGACGTAGGCGAGCGGCAGCCACCCATGCACGGGGAAGACGGGGATCTTCACCGCCAGGCCCGCGAAGAGGCCGAGGAAAAGCAAGACCTGCGTGGGGCGGCCGAGACCGGCGGTCGCGCGGGCCATCTCGACCATCCCGAACCCGTGCTCCGGCACGGAGAGGTGGAGCGCGAGGATGGCGACGAGCATGAAAACCGAGCCGGCGAGCGTATACAGGAAAAAACTCATGCTCGCGGCTGCCCGCCTTCTTCCGCCCCACACGCTGACCAGGAAAAACAGCGGGACGAGGGTCAGCTCCCAGAAGACGTAAAAAAGCGACCACGAGAGGGCCGTGAAGACGCCCAGGACGGCGAATTCGAGGAGGAGGAACCAGACAAAATACCCCTTCACGCGGTGGCTCGTGTGGAGCGAGGCGACGAGCGCGACCAGCATCACGAGCGTCGTGAGCAGCACCATCGGAAAGGAGAGCCCGTCGACGCCGAGCGCGGCATGTCCGTCCGGATCGGGTGACCACGGAAACGGCGCCACGAATTGCAGCGCAGGGGTCGTGCGGTCGAAAATGGGGACGAGGCTCCACGACGCCACGAATGCGAGCCCCGCATGGGCGAGGGCCACGCCTCGAATGAGGCGGACGTTACGTTCCGGAAGCAGAATGACGAGGAGCGCGCCGAGCAGGGGCGGAAAAATGGTCAGGAGGAGGCTCGGCATAACGAACGAATATCGCAGGGACGACGCGCCCCTCTCATCTGTGTTGCGCCTTGAGACGGGACGACGCGCGAAACGGTTCCCGGGAACCAGAGGCGCGCTCGCTCCGTCTCCGGCTCTGGGTCGCACGCCCAAAATCTTGGGCCTGCCGGCGCCGAGTGTTCGCGCGTCTGCGTTCGATCCAGAGGTTTCTACATGGACAAGCCGGGCAAGAGCGCCGCTGTGCCCACGGGCACGCCTTCCATCCTGCGCGACGTGATCGCCGGATTTTTCGTCTTTCTCATCGCCTTACCACTTTGCCTGGGCATCGCCATGGCGAGCGGTTTTCCTCCCGTCGCCGGGATCATCACGGCCGTGGTGGGCGGTATCGTCGCCACGTGGCTCGGCAGCGCGGCGCTCACCATCAAGGGGCCCGCCGCGGGGCTCATTGTGATCGCGCTCGGCGCCGTGCAAGAGCTCGGCGACGGCAACGCCTCGATCGGTTATCGCCGCGCGCTCGCGACAATCGTGGTCGCGGCCGTGCTCCAGGTCGGGTTTTCCCTCGCCCGCGCGGGGGCGCTCGGGGACTTTTTCCCGTCAGCCGTGGTGCACGGGATGCTCGCGGCCATTGGCATCATCATCTGCTCGAAGCAGATCCACGTGGCGCTCGGCGTGACGCCCGGGGCAAAAGAGCCGCTCCACCTGCTCCTCGAGATCCCCCGAAGCTTGGGGCAGCTGAACCCGGAGATCGCGATCATCGGGGCCGTTAGCCTCGGGATCCTCTTTCTGTTCCCGGTCCTCACCAAGCGATTTTCGTTCGTCAATAAAGTACCGGCGCCGCTGTTGGTCCTGGCCATTGCGGTTCCGCTCGCCCACGTCTTCGATCTCGAGCACGCGCACACGTACACGTTCTCGGTCAATCACCACGATTACCCGATCGGGCCGAGCTTTCTCGTGAACCTGCCCGAAAACTTGACCGCCGCGGTCACGACGCCGGATTTCAGCCGCGTCTCCTCGGCGACGTCGCTGAAATACATCCTGATGTTCGCCCTCGTCGGCAGCATCGAGAGCCTGCTCAGCGCCAAGGCCGCCGACGGGCTCGATCCGGAGAAGCGCCGCTCGGACCTCGACAAGGATCTGCTCGCGACCGGCGTGGGGAACCTTGTCGCGGGGCTTCTCGGCGGCCTGCCGATGATCTCCGAGATCGTGCGCAGCTCGGCGAACATCGGGTACGGGGCGCGCTCACGCCTGTCGAACTTCTTCCACGGGCTGTTCTTGCTGCTCTTCGTGGCCTTCCTGCCCGGGCTCATCCATCGCATTCCGCTCGCGGCGCTTGCAGCCATGCTGATTTTTACGGGCACGCGGCTCGCTTCGCCCCGTGAAATCGTGAAGACGTTCCGCGTGGGACGCGAGCAGCTCCTCGTCTTCGTGGCGACGACGGTCGTGACGCTCGCGACCGACCTGCTCGTGGGCGTGGCGGCCGGGATCGTGCTGAAGATGGTCGTGCACGTCGCCCACGGCGCGCCCGCGTGGAGCTTGTTCCGGCCGGAGATCGAGGAACAAGTGCTCGGGGATCGCGTGGTCCTGCGGATACGGCACGCGGCAGTGTTCAGCAACTACCTCTCGATCAAGCGGCGGCTCTCAGGGCATGCGGAGGCGAAGCACTTGATCGTCGATTTCGATCATGCGCGCCTCGTGGACCACACCGTCATGGAGAAGCTCACGGCGCTCCAGGCAGAACACGCCCGGGCTGGACGTGCGCTCGAGATCACGGGCCTCGACCGGCACCAGAGCCTTTCGGAGCACCCGCTCTCCGCGCGCAGAAAGGCCCTGCTCGAGCGTGGTCGCTCGACGCCTTGAGTCCCCGGGCTTCTCCCCCTTCCCAGGAGGGCCGGGAAGGGGCATGGACGGCGCCAGGAGAGGCCAGAGCCGAGCGCTCTGGCTCGGGGGAGGGTCAGCCGCCGGCGGCGCGCATCGGGGGCTTCAGCGGCAGCGGGAGCGGGGCCATGGGGCCAGGCGTGGAGGGCGCGGCCTTCGGCGCGGATTCCCCTTCGAGCGCGGCGAGGGCCACCATGCAGCGGTCCATCCCGTGGTCGAGGGCGGCTTCCTTCTGGAAGACCTTCGACAGCTTGACCAGCTTGAGCGAGGTCTGCTTGCCGAAGTCGATCTCGCGCTCGAGGAACGCCTCGAACGAGCCGTAGCCCTTCGCCTGGAAGAGCTGCTGCTCCTGGATCTCGGCGAGGACCAGGCCGATGTCGAAGAACCCCTTCTCCATGCGCTTGCGGAGCGTGCGGATCTTCGTCGTCTGGTTGTGGAGCTCGGCGATCTTCGCCTTGATCGCGTCAGCCCCCTCCGGGATGCGGATCGTGGCGCGCGCGCTCCCGGGCGGAGCGGGCTCGGCAGCCCGAGCGCGCGCCTCGGCGGCGTGCTTGGCCGCGTGACGAGCGGCCCAGGGCGCGGCTCCCCGCAGACCGAGCTTCCGCTTGGAAGAGCCCTTGGCGTCGTCGTCCTTGTCCTTGGATTTCGTCCCGGACTTCGGCGACTCGCCGTTGCCGCTCGGGCGGGAGCCGCTCGAATGTTTCTTCGTGGAGCGTTTCTCCGAGCTCTTCTGCTTTGTCGTCGATTTCGCCATGTCGCTGCGTCCCGCTTCTGCGATAATCCCCCGCCCGCGGCGTACGGCCACGCGAACTGGGGCGCCGTACCGATTGAGCCGGGACGGCTGTCAAGTAGACGTCGAGGCTATGCGCCCGTCGCCTTACCAAAATTTGGGCCGGTCCGTCCAGAAACTTCGGACGTCTGGTCGATTTGTGTCCCAGCCGGCGGGCGGACCGAGGTAGGCCTAGCACCCACCCGGGCAGGGTGGTAGGGCGGGGGATAGGCCGTATTCGTGCTAGATCCGCGGCCCATGGCCTCTCGCATCGACCCGCCCCTCCCCCCCGGCACGGACCTCGAGGCCACCACCACGCGCCCCTCCGAGCGGCCGGGCGGTCCGCCTCTGCCGCGCATCGCCGTCGTGGTCAACGGCAACGCCAAGAGCGTCACGGGGGAGGTCATCGAGACCCTCGATCAGATCCTCGACAGCGGGGATCTCTTCGTGTCGCGGAGCGTCGAGGAGAGCGAAGGGATCGCGCGGATCCTCGTCGATCGGGGCTACGGCACGATCCTCACCGGAGGCGGGGACGGGACGTTCACCGTGGTCGTCACGGCCGTCGTCAACGAGGCTACGCGGAGGAGCGCGCCGATCCCGCGCTTCGGCCTTTTGCGGCTCGGCACGGGCAACTCGCTCGCGTGGGTGCTCGGCGCGAGCGGCACGAGCGAGCGCGGCTCGGGCGGCTTTCGTGGGCTCGCGGTGGACCTCTCGCGCCTGCGCGCCGACGCCGGGAGCCGATGGCTCCGCCTGGTCGAGGCCGAAGGGATCCTCTCGCCGTTCTGCGGCTTCGGCATCGATGCGGAGATGCTGAAGGACTACACGCAGGTGAAGCGCTTGCTCGCGCGGGGCCCGCTGAAGCGCCTCGCGCCGGGCCTGGTCTCGTACGCCATCGCGGCGACGACGCGGACGCTGCCGAGTTATTTCGTCCGCCGCACGCCGCACTGCCGCGTGATCAACACCGGCAACGACGCCGTGCGCGTGGGCGAGAAGGGCTCCATCCTCGGCGCGCCGATCCGCAAGGGTGGCGTGATCTACGAGGGCCCCGCGAAGCTCGCGTGTGTCGCGACGATCCCGTACTACGGCTTCGGTTTCCGCATGTTCCCGTATGCCGAGGATCGTCCGGACCGCATGCAGCTGCGCGTCACGAACCTCTCGCCCGTGACCTTCGTGTCGAACTTCCAGACGATCTGGCGCGGCGAGTACGAGAACCTCGAGGACACGTTCGACTTCTTCGTCGACGACATCACGATCGAGATGGACCCGCCGACGGCCTTCCAGATCGGCGGTGACGTGCGCGGCGACCGTCAGAGCGTGCGGGTGCGTCTCACCGAACCGATCCGCATCGTGGACTTCTACGCGCCGCCGCGCGGCTAGCTTGCGGCCACGAGCGCTCGCGTCCACGCTCGGGCGTGATGGACTGGAAGCTCTTCGCCTCGACCTTCGCTGCCATCTTCCTCGCGGAGATGGGGGACAAGACGCAGATCGCGACGCTCACATTGGCGGGCAGCGGTTCGTCGCGCTGGGTCGTCTTCGCGGCCTCGGCGCTCGCGCTCGTCGCCACCAGCGCCGTCGCGGTGCTGCTCGGCGAGGTCGTGAGCCGCCATGTGCCTGCCATCTGGGTCAAGCGCGCAGCGGGGCTCGTCTTCGTGGTGCTGGGGGTGATGTACCTGGTGGGCGCGAAGGACGAACCGGGGGCTCGTGCGGGCGAGCCCCCGGCGGCGAACGATCAGTCGTAGTACTCGTTGCCGAGGTGGGTGATGAGGTCCTCGCCCATCATCCAGCGCATCGTGTTCTTGAGCTTCATCGACTGGATGAAGAGGTCGTGCTCCGGGTAGAGGTTCGGCGCGGTCATCGGGCTCTTGA
>JANMGF010001428.1:0-14494 GCA_031374535.1 Polyangium sp. (in: bacteria) | reverse complement strand
CGACCTCGCCAACCAGATCGCAGCCGGCGAGGTCGTCGAGCGCCCCGCGAGCGTGGTGAAGGAGCTCGTCGAGAACGCGCTCGACGCACGCGCGCGCCGTGTCCGCGTCGACATCGAAGGCGGCGGCGTGACGCTCGTGCGCGTCACCGACGATGGCAACGGCATGGACCGGAAGGACGCGACGCTCGCCGTCCTCCGCCACGCCACGAGCAAGATCGGATCGATCGACGACCTGCGCCGCATCCAGAGCTTCGGCTTCCGCGGCGAGGCGCTCCCGAGCATCGCCAGCGTCAGCCGCTTCTCGCTACGCACGCGCAAGGCTGAGGACGACGAAGGCACGCTCGTCCGCATCGAGGGCGGCAGCCCCGCGGACGTTGGACCTTGCGGCGCCCCCGCGGGCACGAGCGTCGAGGTGCGCGACCTCTTCTTCAACGTCCCTGCGCGTCGCAAGTTCCTTCGCGCCGTGAGCACGGAGAGCGCGCACGTCACCGAGGTCGTCGAGTCCGCCGCGCTCTGCCGACCCGAGGTCACGCTCATCCTCGCGCGTGACGGTCGCATCGCGCGTGAGTGGTTACGCACGCAGGGCCGCGAGCAGCGCGCCATCGACGTGTTCGACGACGAGCCCCTCGCCGCGTGTCGTGGCGAGCGTGGCCCCCTCGCGGTGGAGGCTTTTCTCTCGCGGCCCGAGCGTGCGCGTGCGGGTGCGGCGCGGCTCCTCTTTTTCGTCAACGGCCGTCCCGTCAAGGACCGCACGCTCGCGCGCATGGTCGCCAACGCCTACGGCAGCGTGCTCGAGACGGGCCGATATCCCGTCGGTGTCGTCCACCTCGACCTGCCGCCCGATCTCATCGACGTGAACGTTCATCCGCAAAAGGCCGAGGTTCGCTTCGCCGATGGTCGCGCGATCCAAGACGCGCTCTACAAGATCATCGCGACCCCGCTCGCCCGCGCCTTTGGTTTGCCCGCGCCCGGCGCCTCGCCTTGGTCGCATCTCCACAAGAACCGCAAGGAGCAGCCCGGCCCTCTGCCCGAGCCCGCTGCGCCTCCCCCGCCGCCGACGGGCTTTTTGCCCGGACTCTTCGGCAATACCCCCGCGCCCGTTCCCGCGCCCGTTCCCGCGCCCGTTCCCACGCCCGTTCCCACGCCCCCCGGCGCCCCCGCTCCATTTGGCCAGCGAAAGCAAAAGCCAGCAGAGAAATCCGCGCCGCCCGCCACGACCTGGAGCGGCTCCGGGGAGATAACGATCCAAGATTCGGGCAATGTACATTCCGGCCAAACCCCAACGACACCGGAGGCCGATCCTTGGGGGCTCGCCGGGGATGCGCCTTCCATTCCTCTGCCGGAGATCCCGAACCCTCCACCTTTTGCCGCGCCTCCGCGCCCCGTGGCGTATCCGATCCCCGAGGAGCGGGTGCAGGCGACCGATCGGCCGGGCGCGTTTGCCGGGCTCTCGTTCGTGGCGCAGGTCCGGCGCACGTTCCTCGTTTGCGAGGGGCAGGACGGGCTTTTCGTGCTCGACCAGCATGCCGCGGCCGAACGCGTCACCTTCGAGCGTCTGCGGCGCTCCTACGAGGCGCGCGCCGTCGCGTCGCAGCGGCTCTTGATCCCCGAAATGGTCACCGTCACCGCCGACGAGGCAGCCCTCATCGAGGAAACACAGGACGAAATCGTCCGCACCGGGCTCGAGGTCTCGATGCGGGGCCCGCGCAACGCAGCGATCACGGCCGTGCCGCAAATCGTCGCCGATCGAGCCTCGCCCATCGTCCTCCTCCGCGATCTGCTCTCGGAGCTCTCGCGCATCGGCGAGCGCGCGTTCTCCGGCGTGATCGACCTCGCCCTCGCCACGATGGCCTGCCACGGCTCGATCCGGGCCGGCGACGCGGTCTCCAAGGAGGAAGCCGAGGCGCTCTTCCGCGCGCTCGACGAGGTCGATTTCGCCGGCCATTGCCCGCACGGGCGTCCCGTGGTGATGCGGATTCGCTGGGCGGAGCTCGAGCAGAAGGTCGGGCGGAGGTAGTTCGGCGTATGCTCACGAAGCTGACGATCCGCAACTTCAAGCGTTTTCACGAAGCAGAAATCGAGCTTGGCGGAATTGTCGTGTTCGTCGGTCCCAATAACTCGGGGAAGACCACTGCATTACAAGCGCTGGCCCTGTGGAATCTCGGTCTTCGACGCTGGGAAGAAAAATATAGTGAGCGACCGTCCACCAAGACCGTGACACTGAACCGGCTCGATCTCGTATCTCTGCCTGTTCCAGTGGCGGACCTGCTCTGGAAAAACAGCAAGACACACGCCAAGAAACGTCGGAAAGTGCCGATCGAAATCATTGTCGAGGGCATCGACAATGACACGCCATGGTCCGCGGGACTCGAATTTACTTACCTCAACGAAGAATCCGTTCAAGTCCGCCCTGTGCAGCTGAGGCCGACGCCGGCACTGGACAAGGGGCTCACCAGCCCATCGACGATCCCGGAACAAGCGCAGCGGGTCAATCTAGCTTATCTTCCCCCTATGTCTGGGCTCGCCGCGAACGAGACGCGGCTGCAGTCGGGTGCAATCGATGTTCGCATAGGGGAGGGCCGCACAGCCGAGGTTCTGCGCAACGTATGCGCACAACTCTTCGAGCAGAGCGTCCAAGAATGGGGGGTCGTCCGCGCAAACGTGAAACGGCAGTTCGGTGTAATGCTCGAGAATCCCGTCCATATCCCGCAGCGCGGCGAGATCGCGATGTCGTACACCGATGCGGAAGGATACAAGCTCGACCTGTCTTGCGCAGGACGCGGACTTCAGCAGACGCTTCTCCTGCTTGCCTACATGCATACGAATCCCGGCAGCGTTCTCCTCTTGGACGAGCCGGATGCACACCTCGAGATGCTCCGGCAACGTGAACTTTATCAGCTGCTGACCGAGATGGCGCGAGAGCAGAACAGTCAGATTATTGCGGCAAGCCATTCTGAGATAATTCTGAACGAAGCAGCGGACCGCGACATCGTCGTTGCATTCGTTGGAAAACCCCACCGTATCGATGATCGGGGCGCACAGGTCGTCAAGTCGCTGAAAACCATTGGTTTCGACCAATATTATCAGGCTGAACGTGTCGGCTGGGTACTCTACCTCGAAGGGTCGACGGACCTCGCAATTTTGCGTGCCTTCGCCAAGACCCTGCAACATCCTGCTGCCGAAAAACTGGAACGGCCCTTCGTTGACTATGTAGGGAATCAGGCTTCCAGGGCTCGTGACCACTTTTTCGGGCTTCGAGAAGCCAAACCCGACCTTTCGGGTATCGTGATATTGGACCGAGACGATCGCGATCGCTCCTCCGGTTCGGCGAACGGCTTCCTTCTGCTTCGCTGGAGGCGACGGGAGATTGAGAACTATCTGTGCCAGCCCGCCGTCCTCCAAGCGTACGCTGAACGGAGCGCTGCGGAATCTACTGCCGGACCTCTCTTTAGCCGCCCAGAGGCCATGCGTCGCAGAGAGGCCATGGATCACGCCATCAAGTCGCTATTGCCACCCATAGCGCTGGAAAATTCAGCCGATCGGTACTGGTCTGAAACAAAAATATCGGACGAATTCCTCGATCGAATTTTTGACATGTACTTCAAACGCCTGGGACTGCCAAATCTCATGCGTAAAACTGATTACCACGAGCTCGCTTCCCTCGTCCCGCGCGAGCTCCTCGACCCAGAAATCACCGAAAAGCTCGACGCCATTGTCGATGCCGCCAGAGCGGCCCGACCCGTCATCGATCCAGAGCAGGACGCTGACTGACAACGTTCCCTCCTCATACCGTCCTTGCAAATTGTGTTCTTGTTGTGGTTACTTCTTGTTCCATGCGCCTCTTTAGACTCCTCCTCGCCCTCGTCGCGATCCCCCTCGCCGCCGCCTGCACCAGCGGCCCCACCGAGCCCGTGAAGACGCCCGAAGCCGGGGCCGGCAAGGAGACGGCGACCGACGCGCCCGCGGGAGGCAGGGTCGCCGCCAATAGCCCCCTCGCAGGCAAGGACGAGGCTTCCGGCACGGTCCGGGCCTTCGCGGGCGACGATCCTGGCAAGACCGTGGCCATCCCGGGCAAACGCGGCTGGACCCTGGGACCGGGCGATTCGTGGACCATCGGCCTCTACGAATTCGTGCGCGCCGACGGCACGAAGAACGTATTCAAGCACCCCGGCGGCGAGCCCGATTTCGCGATTCCAGGCGCTTATAACCTCCCCGCGACGCCCGCGCGTGGCCTCGCGAAAAGCGCCCTGGTCCTCGTGCCCCTGGACGAGGCGACCACGTGCGCCCGTGTCCTCAGCGCCTCGGATACCGAGATCAAGGTCGCGCTCCTCGTCGACACGAAGAGGGTCGAAAAAGCATTGTTGCCCGACCAAGTGTTGCCCCTCGACGGCAAGCTCGCCTTCGCCGCGCCCGTCGCCTACAAGCTGCAACCCGATTCGAAGGCGTGGACGCTCGGCACGCTCGTTTACAACGACGCCACGAATGCTTGGCTCCAGGGCGCGACGCGGGTGCCCGTGGCCCTGGTGTTGCCGCTCGACGTCGCTCGCGCGTACAAGGCCGGGGACAAAGTCCTCGCCGTCCCCATGGATTCGGATGTTTTCGTGCCCGCCACGATCACCAAGGTCCTCGACGACGGGCTCCAGTACGAGGTCAAAACGCAGGACGGATCGATCAAGACCGTCGACGCGTGCGGCCTGACCCCGTCGCTCTGAAGACCGTCCCTTCCGTTGCCGTGGGCGCCCCCGGCTCCGTGATAGAGAGATCCTGGTCCATTCCCTGCGCCGCGCCTTGCGGTATCCCGAGGAAACGCGAGCCGTGCCGTCCGTACGAACCCCCACCTATCGCCTCGCACGCCACGGAATCCTCGCGACGGCCATTCTGCTGGGGATCACGCTCGTCCTGACCACGTGGACCGCCTGGCGCAACGCCGAGGCGCTCGCCGATACCCTCAGCGAGGGGCAAGGCGAGCTTTATCTGCAGGGAATGCGCAATCGCTCGGGGCCGGGGAGGCCACGCGACGAGGTCTTCGAACGGATGCTCGCTGAATTCGAGGAGGGGGGGCTGCGGGGTATCGGCGTCGTCGAGTCCGATGGCACGATGCGCAGGATCGCTGGCTCTTTCACGGAAACACCCTACCCCGGCGGAAGGGGCCCCCGCGGCCGCGACCTCCGGCGCGTGGGCGATCGATATCAAGTCACATCGCCTCCCCCGCCGGCCCACCGCGGGCCGCCGCCGGGTTTTCCCCCGCCGCCGGAGCACGCCGCCGGACCCCTCGTCTTCGAATTCGAGCCACTTCTCGCCTCCGGCCTGACCCTTCGGGCCCGACAAACGTTTTTCCTGACAGCCGGATCCGCTGTGCTGCTCGTCTCCGCGGCGATCGTCCTCTCCCGCCGCGCCGCGCGCGAGGAGGGGCTCGCCGCGCGCCTCGCCCACAGCGAGCGGCTCGCCTCGCTCGGCACGATGAGCGCCGTGCTCGCGCACGAGATCAAGAATCCGCTCGCGGCGTTGAAGGGCAATGCCCAGCTCGTCGCCGAATCACTCTCCCCCGACTCGCGGACGCGCGGGCAGGCCGAGCGCGTCGTGGAGGCCGCCCTGCGGCTGCAGGGGCTCGTCCAGAACCTCCTCGATTTCGCGCGCGGCGGTCCCATCGAGCGCGCGGAGACGGACCCGGCCGAGCTGCTTTTCCTCGCCGCCGAGGACGCCGCGCCGACGGCGACGCTCGACCTCGACCACGCGCCCGCCTCGTGGTCGCTCGACGCGATCCGCATGCGCCAGGTGCTCGAAAATCTCCTGCGGAATGCTGTGCAGTCCTCGAAAAAAGGCGAAATCACGGCCCGCGTGTCGCTCGAAGGAGAGCGGCTCGAATATGTCGTGTGTGACGACGGCCCGGGTTTTCCGGAGGGCTCGACGGAATCGATCTTCGAGCCATTCGTCACGACGAAGACGCGCGGCGTGGGCCTCGGCCTCTCTGTCGCGCGCAGGATCGTATCGATGCACGGCGGCGAGATCGTCGCCCGGAATCGGCCCGAGGGTGGGGCCGAGCTCCGGGTCTCGATCCCGCGAGCTTGAAGGAGGGTAACCATGGCTCGGGTGCTCGTGGTCGACGACGAGGATGGAATCCGGGGTTTCTTGGCCGACACGCTGGAAGCCGCGGGCCACGACGTGGAGCAATGCGCGGACGGCGAATCCGCCTACAAAACGCTCGGCGCGCGCGCATTTCACGTGCTCGTGACCGACCTCAAGATGCCGGGGATCGACGGCATGGAGCTCGTCCGGCGCATGCGCCGCGAGCAACCGGAGGTCGAGGTCGTGGTCTTGACGGCGCACGGCTCGGTCTCCGGCGCGGTCCTCGCGATGAAGCTCGGCGCGTTCGATTACCTGGAAAAACCCATCCCGAGCCCCGCGGCCCTCCGGCTCGTCGTGGAGCGCGCGCTCGAAAGGCGGGGCCTCCACGCGCTCGAGGAGCGGGCCGCGGAGGCGTCCGCGCCGATTCGCCTCGGTTATGGCTCGCGGGTCATGGCGGAGGTGGAAAGCGCGCTCCGGAAGGTCGCGCCCACGGACGCGACGGTGCTGCTCACGGGCGAAAGTGGGACCGGCAAGGAGGTCGCTGCGCGGTGGATCCACGCGTTCAGCAAGCGGGCGCAAGGCCCGTTCGTCGCGATCAACTGCGCGACGCTCTCCGAGCAGCTCCTGGAGAGCGAGCTTTTTGGCCACGAGAAAGGCGCCTTCACCGGCGCGGTCCAGAAAAAACGTGGCAAACTCGAGCTCGCCGAGGGCGGCACGTTTTTCTTGGACGAAATTGGCGAAATGAAACCCGAGCTCCAGACGAAGCTCTTGCGTGTCCTGCAGGAGCGCAGGTTCGAGCGCGTGGGCGGGAGCCTGCTCATCGACGCCGACGTGCGATGGATTGCCGCGACGAACCGCGACCTCGGGGCTTCGATCCGCACCGGTCACTTCCGGGACGATCTGTACCACCGCCTCGCGGTTTTTCCGGTCCGCATGCCCTCCTTGCGCGAGAGGCGCGAGGATCTGCCTTCTCTCGCCGAGGTCCTGCTCGCCCGTGCCGCGCGTGACCTCGGCCGCCCCGCGCTCACGCTCGACGAGGGCGCGCACGCCGCCCTTTTCGCGGCCGATTTCACGGGCAACGTGCGCGAGCTCGGGAACGCGCTCGAACGCGCGGCGATCCTGGCAGAGGGCACGAAGCTCTCGGCGGAAGATATGGCGCACGTGCTCCGCGGCCCCAGCAAGGAAAAGGCCGTCGCGACGGATCCCACGGCCGCGCCGACGATGGAAGAGGCGGAGCAGGAGGCGATCCGGCGTGCGCTCGATCTCTGTGGAGGCAATCGAAAAAAGACGGCCGATCACCTGGGGATCGGGCTCCGGACGTTGTACGAAAAATTGAAGAAGTACAACATCCGGTGAACCGACCACGCCGCGCTAGCGTTTGTTTGGCACGAGAAACCCTTCTCGGTCGACGCTGACGGCGCGTTGCTTCAAGAGGTGGCCGACGGCCCGCTTGAAGGCCTTCTTGCTGAGCTGAAAAAGCGAACGAATCTGGTCCGGGCTCGACCGATCACCGACCCGCGGCGCTCCCGGGCGCTCGATCACCGCGAGCACGCGCGCGGCGTCATTCCCGATCTCCTCATGCGCATGGCCGCGCAGCGAGAGCTCGATCTTGCCGTCGGGCAGGATGTTCGACACGCGAAAACGCGCCGCCTCGCCGCGTGAAAGCGCGTGCGGCTCGTCCGCGGGGACCAATCCGACCGTCCGGCGCTCGAGGATCACGAAGAGGCCGATATCGGGATCGTTCCGCCAGGCTTCACCAAGGACCCATTCGTCGAGCTCGTAGGTGAACTTGTCGCGCAAAAGCTCGGTCACGCGCATCGTGCCCGCGAGGCGCCCGCTGTCGTCCAGGAAGAGCCCGACCGGGTGACGTTCGCCCACGCGAACGTCGCGCGTCTGCTCGGCGTGTGGCACGAGCAGCTCCTTGAGCAGGCCCCAATCGAAGAACGCCCCGATCCGGTTGACGTCCATCACCTGCAAAAAGGCGACCTCGTCGAGCGTGACCTTCGGCGTGCGTAACGTCGCGATCGGCCGGTCATCCGAATCGAGGTACACGAATACCTCGAGCTCGTCCCCCTCCTTCGTGCCCTCGGGGACCTCGCTCCGCGGCAGGAGCAAGACCGGCGCATTCGGGCGCAGGTCCTTCGAATCCACGGCCAGAAACACGCCTGGCGGGCCCAGGCGCCGCACGGCCAGGGTCACGAATCGGCCGAGGAGATCGTCGTAGGGCATGGGATTCCTCACGAGCGGCCTTTACTTGGCCGGCTTCGCCTCCTGCGGGAGCGGCGCCACGGTGCCGATGTCCCACTCCTCTTTGACCGGCTGGCCGTCCTTGAAGGTCAGCTCATAGGCGAGGCCACCTTCGATCACCCTCTTGACCTTGCAGTCCCCCAGACGCGGGTTGTCCTCGGTGAGGCAAGGCGCGCCCACCGCGAGGGGCTTCGAGACGTCGATGGGCCTCACGTTCGAGGTCTTGACCTTGTGCACACTCCGCCCCTCGCGCTCCCCGTATCCATTGCCGAACTGCGTCTCGATCTCGACCCAGGCGTCTTCGCCGCTCACCGCGAAGACCTGCGCGGGATACCACGTGTCGGTGTCCGAGCCGCCCTCGAAGTGCACCATCCCGTGACTCCCCATGCCGAACGGCCCCTCGAACGCGAGCACCTCCTCCAGCGGGAGCTTCTCTTTCCGCAGCTTGTTCATGAACCAGAGCGCGCACGTCGCCGATTTCGCGTCCACGGCCTCGATACGCCCGACCCAGTGGCTGCCCCCGAAATTGCAGATCGCGTACGCGCCCTTCTTGAGCCCCTTCGGCGCCACCGCGGGACGCGCGAGCGCCGCCGGCACCGCGTACTTGTTCCCCCGCTCCTCGTAGACGACCTCGTTCGCGTCGGCCTTCAGGACGGTGACGAGCTTGATCCGGACCGCGCCGAACGACTCCTTCGTCGCCCCGAGCTGGCCCAGGTTTGGCGCGACGACCCACGCCTTCTTCGTGGTGATGGCCGCGGCCGTCTTCGGCCCATCCCAGAGCGCCCAGCGGCGAATCCCGTCGGGGCCATCCGCGTCGTGGACGAGCCCCTTCGGCTTCGCGGGTTCGGCCTGGGCCGCCGGCTTGGCCTCGGGTTTGGCCTCGGGCGAAGCGGTCGGGGCCGCCGCCCCCGCTGCCGAGGGGGCGTCGTTCGGCGTGGTCGAGGTGGCCTTCGCCGGGTCCGCCGGGGGCGGGTTTTCCGCGGAGGAGCCGCCACAAGCGGCGACCGTGAGGACGAGGGACGCGAAAATCGCGGGAGAAAAGCGCTTGGTGTAGGACATGACGCCCGCGACCCTAGTCGAGGGTGGGGCGTCTAGCAATGGGCGCATAGGGCCGTCCCCCCGCTAGTCCTTGGGCCAAACCACCCCGCGCGCCCGCAAATCCGCCACCGTGTCGGAGAGCGTCTCGATCGCGTCCCGCGGGGAAAAACCGAGCTCCCGCGTCGCCTTCTTCGCGTCGAGGTACCAGTAATGCTGGCCCATCTCCGCGCTCACCCGATCGATCGGGCTCTCCGTGTTCATCCGCTTGGCGATCCGCTCCATGATCGAAGCGCCCGCCTGCGCCAACAGCAAGCTCTTCGGCGCCTTCATGCTCGGGCCCCGCACCCCGCTCACGCGCTCGAGCATCCCGAAGAACACCTCGAACGTGAGGTTTTTCGCGCCAACCAGATATTTTTCGCCCGCCCGGCCCTTCTCCATCGCGGAAACCAGGGCCGCGGCCGCGTCGCGCGCGTCCACGAACGACAGCCCGCCGCTCGGGATCATCGGCACGCGTTTCTCCATGAACTTCACGATGTCGCCCGTGGAGGAGCCCAGCACGTCGCCGGGGCCGAGCAGCAGCGAGGGGTTCACCGACACGACCTCGAAATCGGGGCCGTTGCGGTCGAGCGCCGCGCGCTCCGCATAAAGCTTCGAGCGGTAATACGGCCAGCGAGCGAGGATGTCCTGCGGCGCCAAGGCCGTCTCGTCCGTGACCTTGGGTTCACGGCTCACGGCAATCGTGCCGCTCGTGCTCGCCAGGACGACGCGCCGCACGCCGGCCGCGCGCGCGGCGTCGAGCGTGATCTTCGTCCCCTCGACGTGCACCCGGAAGAGCGCCTCCGCGTCCTCCGGCCGACGCGAGACGCGCCCCGCGCAATGAAACAAGCCTTCGCAATTCGCGGCCGACTTCTGCACGCTTTCGCCGTCGAGCACGTCGCCGAGCGCGACCGAAAAGCCCTCTTTTCCAGCGAAGCCGGCCGGCTCCTTGCGGCAAAGCGCCACCACCTCGTGACCGCCCGAGAGCAGCAACGAGACGAGGTGACGACCGAGAAACCCCGTGGCGCCCGTGACGAGATAGCGGCTCATGCGAGATCGAATACCTTCTGGAAGGTCATCAGGAGGGAAATGTCGTTCGATTTCACGGCGCCCGACATGAACTCCATCGGGCTCGGCGTGTAGGCCTCATGCACGATTTTGAGAAAAATCTCGGGGGTCGTCTTCAGCACGCAATCGGCCTGCGCCGCCCCCTCGGGTTTGCCCATCTTGGCCTCGCATCGGCTCGGATCGACGCGCAGCGTCCACTTGGCCTCGGTCTCGTTGCCCAGCGTGAAGTAATACGTGACCGGCGCGCTCACGCGACCCGGCACGAACTTCGTCTCGAGCTCACGGAAAAGAAGGACGAGCGGGTGCTCCTGCTTCGGCGTCGCCTCCTCGATCCGGTCGATTTGCCGGATATCGAGGACCTTGCCCGCCTTGAGGAGCACCACCGCCTGCCGCGCCAGCTCCGAGACCTTCCGGCACGCGACGGTCATCTTCATGCCCGCCGTGAGGCGCCTGAGCTCGTGCACCTCGAGCGGCGGGCCAATCCGCGCCACGAGGCCACGTTTCTTGGGCAAGCTCGCGCCCTTGGGCAGGGCCTCGTAGGTTCCGCCCAGCCAAACCGGGAGGATGTCCACCTCGTGGTGCAACGCGAGATGGCCGATCGCCGCGCCAAACTCGTGGATCTGGCCGTCCGTGCTCCGCGTGCCCTCGGGGAAGATCAGGATCGTGTTGCCCTGGTCGAGCAGATCACCCGCCTGGCGGAGCGCCTGCCGGAGGCCACCCTTGCGGTCGAACGGCGCGAGGTTCGTCAGGTTCTCGACATACGCGCGGCGCCATTTCCCCGCTTCGAAGAAATAATCCTGCGCCGCGAGCGAGACGAGCTCGTCGCCATAAGGACCGAGCGCGTACTTGACGAACCCCATGTCGAGGTGGCTCGCATGGTTCGACGCGACAATCGTGTTGCGGTTGTGCGGAATGTAGGCCCGGCCGTAGACCTTCGGCTGCATCAACCGCTGGTAAAAGCCCATCTGGGCCTTGCCGATGAGCTGCTTGGCCATGTCGGCGAAAGGCTTCGGGAGCTTGAGCGGCTCGTCCTCGCCGTCGTCGACCTTCGCCGCCTCGAGCTCGTGCGCGGCCTCGCCGCCGATCTCCACGACGAGCGCCTCCACGTCCGCCACGGTCTCGCAACGTGTGAGCCTGTCGGTGTCGATCGCCCGGCCCGTCTGCGACTCGAGCGCCGCCGCGAGCTCCATCGCCATGAGCGAGTCGAAGCGCAGATCGCCCCGAAGGCTCATCCCCGGCGCGAGATCGGTCGACTTCTTGCTCGCGATCGTGGCGATCGCATGCCGCGCCGACGCGCTCGTCGCTTGCCCCGCTTCGCCCGAAGGCATCGCCGAGGCGCTCGCGAGCTTGGCGAGCACGCTCTTCACATCGCCGCGCTTGACCTTGCGTGTGGCCGTGCGCGGGAGATCGTGATCCCAGAGGTGCACGACCGAGGGCTGCGCGACCTTCGGCAACTTCTGGAACGCCTCGCGCAAAGCCTTCATCGCGCGCTCGTGGTGCTCGGCGCGCGAGAGACGCTTTTTGCCTTCCTCGGGCTCACTCTCTTCCCGCTCGGGCACCGCGAGGCACGCGACGCGCTCTCCGCCTTGCCCGTCGTCGATGCCCACGATCGCGATCTCGCGGACGTGCGGCGTGCCGCCGAGGAGGTTCTCGACGTCGTCGGGGTACACGTTCTCGCCGCTCGCCGTGACGATGACGTCCTTCTTGCGACCGACGATGACGAGCCGGCCCTTCTTGTCGAGCTTGCCGAGATCACCCGTGTGCAGCCATCCGCCCTCGTCGATCGCGGCGCTCGTCGCCTCGTCGTTGCCCGCATACCCGAGCATCACGTTGGGCCCACGCGCGAGCACCTCGCCCACGCCGCCCGCGTCGGGTTTGTCGATCTTGATCTCGACGTTCGGGATCGGCTTGCCGACGGTGCCCGGACGCAGGCTCGGCGAGGCCTTGGCCACGGTGAGCACGGGCGCCGCCTCGGTCAAACCATACCCCTCGCTGAGCGGCAATCCGAGGCCGCGGAAGACGTTCGCCGTGTCCTTGGGCAACGCGGCGCCGCCCGAGATCAAGAAACGCACGTTGCCGCCGAGCGCCTTGTGCACCGTGCCGAAGAAGAGACGGCCGAGGTTCAGGCCGGCCTTCTCGCCGAGCAAACGGTTCAGCTCGAGGGCCCAGTCGAAGGCCGCCGCAGCCGCGGGGCCCTGCTCTTTCACACGCGCGAGGACGCGTCGCTCGAGCATCTGCCAGAGCGCAGGGACGCCGACCATCGCGGTGACGCGACCCTCCTCGAGGCCCTTCGAGACACGCTCGCCGCTGAGCTCGCCGATGTAGATGATCCGCGTGCCCCGCGAGACTGGCAGGAGCAGGCCACACGTGAACTCGAAGGTGTGGTGCAGCGGCAGGACGCTCAGGATGCGGTCGTGCTGGGCGAGCGGGAAGATCGGCGCGAGCGAGGCGACGAGCGAGGTGAAGTTGTCGTGCGAGAGCATGACGCCCTTGGGATCACCCGTCGTGCCGCTCGTGTAGATGATGCTCGCGATGTGCTCGCCCTTGATCGTGATGTCGGGCGGAGCGAGCTGTTCGTGCGCGTCGGGGTCGGCAAAACTCGCGAGGTCGTAGACGCGAAGCTCCGGGATCGACGCGCGCGTCTCCTTGCCACCTTTGCCCTCGACCACCGGATCCCAGAGCGCGACGCGCGCGCCGGACGAACGCACGATGTTCGCGAGCTGGCGCTCCTCCAGCCCAGGATCGACAGGCACCGCGACAGCGCCGGCGCGAAGAATGCCGAAGTACGCGATGGGCCACGCGGGCTGGTTTTCGCCCGTGAGCACCACGCGATCGCCCGGACGCACGCCGACCGCCGCGAGGCGCGCAGCCGTCGCGAGCATGCCGTCGCGAAGCTCGCGGAACGTCGTGCGCGTGAGGCCCTCGTCCGTGAGCAGCTGGAGCGCGACGGCGTGGTCGTGCCGCTCGGCCATCTCCTCGACGAGGTCGATGAGATGGTCGTACTTGCGCAGCGCCTTCAGCGCTTTGTTTTGCTTCTCCTCGATGAGCGGGAAGACCCACTTCTCGAGGCCCGGGATGTGGATCTCCCACATGAACCAGCGCCAATCGAGCGTCTCGGGCTCCCAGTAAAAACGGGCGCGCTCCTCGGCGGGCATACGCGCGATCGCGGCGCGGGTGTTCGCGCAGGAGAACACCCAGTCGGTCTCGGCGACGAACGGCAAGAAGACGTCCATCACGTCGGCCATCCTGTCCTCGGCCTTCGCCGCGTTGAGGAGCATGTCCGACGCGGGCTTCAGCAAGGGCCGCACGGGCCCTCCCGCGAGCTTGCCGAGCACGTCGCCGACCGTGCGCATCGTCTTGGCGATCGCGTGGGCGCCATGCTGCTCGTATTGCTTCTTCGTCAGGCCGACGGGCTCGAAATACGCCTTCACCCAGTCGAGAAGCGCGCTCCGCTTGCCCTCATACGCGAGCTTGCGTTTGTAGAGGCCCATGAGCTCGAGATACCGCGTCATGCGGCAGCCGTTCGTGTCCGTCGTGCCGTACTGGTACACCGGCGGCGCCTTGCCCTCGAGCAGCTCGCAGAGCGAGGCGATCATCCCGCTCGTGACCATGTCGACGGGGATGATGTCGAGATGGACGCGGTGATCGCCGGGGATCTGCACCTGGCCACTCATGGCCATGTAGATGAACGGCGCGCTCGTGTTGATGCCCTCGTTCCAGCCAGGGAACGGATAGACGCACGACGACTCGATGACGGCCGGACGGACGATCGTGAAAGGCACGCCGCTCGCCGCGAGGACCTGCTCGCCGATGCTCTTCGTGTACGTGTAGATGTTGGTCCAGCCCCAGAAGATCGCGCGCTCCTTGCCCGCGTCGATCAGCTGCGCTTCGACGAAGTTGCGCTTCACCTTGGCGAGCTCGTCGGCGAGCGCGCTGCCACGGCAGGGCTCGCCCCGCTCGGTGAGCCGGAGCTTGGCCTGGTCGAGGAAGGCGCTCTGGCGGAAGGCGTCCCCCGCGCGCTGGCGGGCTTGTTTCACGA
>JANMGF010001420.1:0-3319 GCA_031374535.1 Polyangium sp. (in: bacteria) | reverse complement strand
ACGAGCGTGGGTGTCGTGATGCGCGTGATACGAGCGACGACGGGGCGTGTGTCGAGGATCGAGCGGAGCACGGTGTAGGCGCTCTCGCGGGCGGAGGGCCCGTTGAAGAAGTCGTAGTGCTGTTCGATGCGTTCGGTCGGGAGCGTGGCGCCGGGGCCGAAGATTTCGTCGCGGAAGTAGGCGCGGAACATGCGGCGTCCGAAGAGCTGCTTGAAGAGCACGCCGCCGAGGATCGGCACGAGCGGCAGCCGGGCGCGGAAGCTCAGCGGGAAGGGGTAACAGAGCGCGTCTTCCACGACGAGGCGCGTCACGAGCTCGGGGTGCTCGGCGGCCAAGGTGAGCGCGACGGCCGCGCCCATGGCGTGTCCGATGACGGAGGCGCGCCCGACGCCGAAGGCCGCGATGAGATCGGCCATGGACTCGGCGAAGGCCTCGATGCCGTAGGGGTAACGGGTCGGGCTCGGCTTCTCGCTTTCGCCGAAGCCAGGCAGGTCCGGGGCGATGACGTGGAAGCGGGGCGCGAGGGCGTCGATGACGTCGTCGAAAGAGCGGTGGCTCACGAGGAAGCCGTGCACGAGCAGGAGCGCGGGCCCCGAGCCCGCCTCGAGGACACGCATACGAACGCCGCGGGCGTTGACGTCCCGCAGCACCCGCGGGGCGGGGGGGTTTTTGGAGGCCATGCGAAGGAGCAAGCCTACCAGTCATGGGGGACGGGGCAGGTTGTGTAGGGAAAGGAACCAATTGACGGGCGAGGGGGGGATCCTCAGATGCACGAACGGGTCAAGAAAAAACGATCGGACGGCGGACCAACAATGTCCTAGCGGGCGCGAAAAAGAACGGGATACGCCGCACCGCAGCGTGTCCGGCAATTATCACGATCCGTTAGATTGACTGTATTCTACTCAGTGGAATACATTCACACGCGTCGTTGGGAGCTGCCCCGGACGGGGCGGAGGGGAACCTTGCTGCGGATCTCGGAGGACGCGCTCGATCGTCTCGAACGCGAACACGAACAGGGCATCACGTCGGCCGAGATCCTCGACATCTTCGTCGCCCACGGGATCAAATTCAGCGAGGCCACGCTGCGCAAGTACGTGCAGCTCGGCCTCCTGCCGCGGAGCGTACGCGTAGGAAAGAAAGGCAAGCACCAGGGCTCGCAAGGGCTCTACCCGGCGACGGTGGTACGGCAGGTCCAGCGCATCAAGGAGATGATGGCGCAGGACTACACGATCGAGGAAATCCAGCGGGAGTTCCTCTTCGTGCGGGGTGATATCGAGGAGCTGGAACGAACGATCGGCAAGGTCTTCGACGCGCTTCGCGACGCAGCCAAGGAGCGGCGCAGCGACACGAGCGACCGAGCCATTCACCAGGAGCTCTCCATGGCGGAGAGGCTCGCCACGGACCTCGTGGCGAAGCTCTCGTCGATCGAAGAGCGATTGATGGCCCAGGCCCGGCTCTCGCGGAGGGCTGCGGCGACAGGCTCCTAGGTGAACGAAAAGAAGCTTTTCCTTCGGCGTACCGCTGGGGCGTCCGAGGGGTGATTTCATCGTCGAAGAGGGACGGCTGGCCCGTCCTCCATCGACGCGACGAACATTCGTAGTCGACAGAGAGCAGGACCTCTGCACTCGTCCGGACCGGTCTCCGAACGAGCAGGGGTGCGTGCGCGCGCAGTACGGAAGGAAAGAGCGGAGGCAGCGCATGGCGACGATGGCAGACGGCGAGCTCGGGGGGTTCGTGGAGCTCGAGGGAGATACGGACGGCATGGACGAGGGATCGACGAGGCAGGCCGGCGACGAGACCCTCGTCGATGGTGCGCTCGCCCTGAAGGCAGCCCCCGCGACGAGCGCGAACGCGATCACGAGGGAGCAGAGGCGCTCACGCCGCAAGCGTGAGGTCCGAGCCCGCACGATCAGCGTCAAACGCATGACCAAGCGGGAGCTCGAGATCGGGCGGATGCTTTATCCGGAGGCCGATTACTGGAAGCCCCGCGCGCGCGCCGAGTGCGTGGACGGCCCGAGGCCTTGCCCGTACGTCTCGTGCAAGCACCACCTGTTCCTCGACGTGTCGGCCCGGACCGGCGCGATCAAGCTGAACTTCCCGGACCTCGAGGCCTGGGAAATGAGCGAGAGCTGCGCGCTCGATGTGGCCGATCGCGGCGGCACGACGCTCGAGGACGTGGGCGCGATCATGAACCTGACGCGCGAGCGCATCCGCCAGGTCGAGGTGAAGGCGCTGGCGAAGCTGCAGGCGCTGCGCGACATGTCAGCGCTCCGCGACTACGTGGATGAGGGGCCCGTCGGCAAGCGCCGGCTGCCGGTGCTCGCGAAGTCCGTCGAAGAGGACATCGACGAGGACGACGAGGACGTGGAGCACGACGAGGACGACGACGACGACCTCGATGCGGACGACACCGAGGTGAAGGCGGAAGTGCCGCCGCTGCTCGAGGAGTCAGACGACTTGTTCTGATCCTTCACCCCCCGCCCCTCTCCCTATTCGGGAGAGGGGAGACGGAGCGGTGGAGCGCGTTTCAGGGATCGGGGTGCGCTTCGACGACGAGGAGCGTGCTTTCGACGAGGGACGTCGCGAGGAATGCGGCGATCGCCTGTGTCGTGGGCGTCTCGCGGGACATCGCGCTGCGGCCGGACCAGAGCTGGATGAGGCGGCGTCGCGGGTCGGCGCGTGACTCGGATTCACGGCGCAAGGCAAGCGTCGCAGCGCGGCCGAGCTCGGCCGGCGAGAGGCCCGAGCGAGAGATACGGCCGAGGAGCGCACGCACGTCGCCCACCGCGGCAGCGAGCAGATCGGAGGGCGCACGGACGTCCACGAGGAGCGCGGCCGTCTGGTTCGTGCCGACGATACGCGCGGTCGTACGCACGCCGCTCGAGGGCGAGAGTGTCGCTTCGAGGAGACCTCCGTCGCCGCCGAGCGCGAGGGCGAGGTAAAGCGCGAGGTCGTGACCCGCGGAGCCCACGGCAGGCATAGGCGCGGCGACGAGCGCTTGCGCGAGCCCCGCGTCACGCGGGAGGCGCGCCGTGATCAGGCCCGGGCGTGGAGCGCTGCGTGCGCTCGTCGTGCAGGCACGTGTGGGCGAGCGCGGGACGAGCCATCGATCGACGGCGTTTGCGACCTCCGCGGCTTGCGCCGCATCCGCGTTGGCCAGCACCGCGAGCCGGAGGGGTCCCTCGACGAGCGTACGCAAGCCGAGCCGGCTGCCTTCGAGGTCAGCGCCCGAAGCACGCGCGTACGAGCCGAGCGGATCGAGCCACGAGGGATGATCGGGCACGAGGGCCGAGGCGAGCGCTTCGAAGGCGACGCCGCC
>JANMGF010001419.1:0-5340 GCA_031374535.1 Polyangium sp. (in: bacteria) | reverse complement strand
GCCGCGGGTGCTGCGGGTGCTGCGGGGGCTGCAGGTGCTGCCGCAGGATGTGAAGACGCCTGATCCTCGAAGATGTGGTCGAACCGTCCGTACGCTCATGAAGGAGCAACACAAAGCGATGTTCGTCGCTTTGCGTGATGGACAGTTCGACCACATCTTCGAGGATCAGGCGTCTTCACATCCTGCGGCAGCACCTGCAGCCCCCGCAGCACCCGCAGCACCCGCGGCTGCCGCTCCCGTGCCCGCGCCCGCTCCCGTTCCGGTTCCGGTTGTTGCGCCTCCGCCGCCCCCCGCGGCTGCGGTGCAGGCGCCGATCGCGCCGCCTCCGCCGAGCTACAACCCGGCGCTCCCGCAGCGTCCGTCGGTGCTCATGAGCGCGGCCGATCTGACGGCTGCGCTCAAGGGGAAGGCGCCCGAGACGCAGGCCGTGGAGCTGGATCTCGCGGGGCTCGAGCAGTCGGCGAAGGCCGCCGAGACGACGTTCGTGCAGCAGACGCAGGACGTGCCGCCCCCTCCCGGATCCCTGAAGAAGGGCGGCGCGCTCTTCACGGCAGGGGTCTATCGCGCGCTCGGTACGCCGGAGCCGCAAGCCTCTCCGACGAGCTCAGGCAGGTACGCGCAGACGCGTCCCCCGGCCATCTTCGCGACCGCGCGCCCCACGCAAGGCACCTCGATCTTCGGAGAGGATCTCATCAGCGAGAAGTCGCTCGACGAAGTGATCCTGAGTTACCTCGCCGAGGACCTCGACGGCGGCGAGAGCCCGTAGCCGCGTTCTTCGGCGAGGAGGCTCGTGCTCAAGACTCGCCTCAGAACCTTCTCGAAGAGCCTCTGGCTCTACCCACTGACGGTCCTCGCCTCCGTCAGCGTGCTCGCGTTCGTCACGTTCCGCCTCGTGGATCTCTCGAAAGCTCGTCCCGGCGGCTTGACCGAGCTCTTCGGGGCGATGTCGACCGAGGACGCGAGCCGGATCATGGGCGGCGCGGGCGAGGTGATCGCGGCGATCCTGGGGATCGTCATCACGGTCGCGTCGATCATCGTGCAGCTCGCCGCGACGCGGTACACGCCGCGCATCACGGACATGTTCTTCCGGGACCGTACGAACCGCGCGGTGATCGCGTTTTTCGTGGTCTCGGCCGTCTTTTCGCTCTGGGTCAACTACGCGATCCGCGCCGCGGCCGATCCGAAGATGTCGTTCGTCCCGCGGTACGGCGTCATGGGATCGATCGGGCTGCTCACGCTGAGCCTGCTCGTGATGGCGCCTTACTTCAACTACGTCTTCGACTTCCTCGAGCCCGACAAGATCGTCGAGCGCATCCGCAAAGCAGGCGTGGCCGAGGCGCTCCGCAGGACGAGCGACGAGCTGGAGGAGGCCGTCGACGAGCGGCGCATGACCGCGCTCTCGGCGCTCGAGCACCTCGCCGACATCGGGCTCAACGCGATCGAGCAGAAGGACAAGGGGATCGCCTCGAACACGGTCGACGCGATCTGCGATCTCGTGGTCGCGTACATGCCACACAAGCGCGCGCTCGACGCTCGCTGGTTCTCGATCTCCGGCAGGCTCCTCAAGGACGCGGACTTCGTGAGCATGAACGAGATCGCGCTCGGCAAGCTCCAGAGTGATCGCACCTGGCTCGAGTACAAGGCGCTGCGGCAGTTCTTGATGGTCTACCGAGAGGCGCTCACGGAGATGCCCGACATCGTCAACCGCATCGCGATCGGCACGCGGTACATCGGAGAGGCCGCGCTCGAGGCGGGAGACAAGGCCGCGCTCGCCACGGTCATCAAGTTCTTCAACACGTACATGCGCCGCTCGCTCAACGCGCGTGACGTGCCGGCGGCCTACAACTGCCTGAACCAGTACCGGTACCTCGGCGAGGAGATCCTCACGCGCGGCTGGGGCGAGGAGGCGCTGCGCATCGCGGGGCACTTCAAGTACTACGCGCAGACCGCCCACGCGATGAAGCTCGCGTTCGTCACCGAGACCGTCGCCTTCGATCTGTGCGCGCTGAACGAGCTGGCCTTCGATCTCGGCGCCGACGTGCGCGACGAGCTCCTTTCGATCTTCCTCGAGGTCGACAAGGAGGCCGAGGTGGCGCAGCAGGAGGTCTCCTTGCGCGGCGTACGCAAGGCCCAGGTCAAGCTCGCGACGTATTACCTGCAGAAGGGCGAGCTCGAGCTCGCGCGGCGGATCCACCGGGACATGCGCGACGAGCGGCCCGATCGGCTGCGCTCGATCAAGCACGAGATGCTCTCGGTGACCACGAACGAGTTCTGGGAGATCAACGATCGGGGGGTGGTCTTCGAGTACATCGAGCCGGAGAGACATGCCTATCTTCACCAGTTTTTCGAGTGGTTTCCCGAGCTCGAAGGGCCCCGGGTCGAGGCGAGCGGGCCGAAGCCGGGCGCGCCCAAGGACCTCGGGCCAGGCGGCGCTCACGACGGCGGCTGACGGGGCCGCGCATTTCCGACGCCGGCCGGCCAGCTCCGGGGGTAGACTGCTCCCCATGCTCGGGCGGATGGCCCGCTACCTATTGGTGTTTTCGGCGCTCCTCGGATCGGGCTGCACGCCCGAGCTCGGCGACGTGCCGTTTTCGTGTGAACGCGGCGGGCTCTGCCCCGAGGGGTACGCCTGTCAGGCCACGGTGTGCGTGCGTGACGGCGCGCGCCCCACGAGCCGCCGGCCCAAACGTGTCGGCTGGATCAACCCGCCCGAGATGTTCTGGCTCTCGGCCGAGGACGGGGGCGCGACGCTCGTCGTCAACGACGGCTTCACGCCAGGCGCGAAGGGGATCTACGAGATCAACGTCTCGCCCGGCGGCGACGTCTCCGAGCCGCGTGTTCTCTTCGCGTACGGCGACGGCGCGCCGATCTCCTCGGCCGTCGTGCCGCTGCCCGACGGGCGTTACGGCGTGGTCCTCGTGCGTTTCCCGAACATCGAAGCCGATGAGACGACGCTCGAGCTGCTCGCGATCGAGCGCGCCACGGCGAGCGGTACGACGCCGGGAGTCGAGAAGCTCTTCTCGGCGACGACGCCTTTCCTCGGCGGCGTGGAGCCTCCGTACGTCGGCGCGGCGATCGACGGGACCGCGCTGAACATCGCGTGGACCGTGCCTTCCGACGGCGGGCGGGTCGAGGTGCTGCATCTCGAGCGCCAAGGTTCGCTCTGGACCGCCGCGTGGAAGGCGGAAGCCCAGTTGCCGCCCGAGGTGCCACCGCTCTCGGGGGATTGTCAGCTCTTCCGCGACGAAAGCGGGCTTCTCACGGTGCGCGTGGGCTTCGAGAGTTACGCGCTCTCGCGGGTGGATCCAGCAGCCGCGATGGGCGGCATGGGCACGATGTCGCCCTTCGCGTCGACCTTCGACGAGCCGCTCTTCGGCTGGAAAGACGGCGTCTTTGCGCTTCGCCGCGGCGAGTACGATCCGGTGCAGGCGACGTACGCGGTGAGTTACGCGCTCCTCGATCCGATGGGCGCGATCGTCGCGGAGGACAAGGGCTTCGCGTTGCCCGATACGGCCTCGCCTTTCGTCGGTACGCCCTTCGAGGGAGGCGCGCTCATCGCGCCCGTGTCGAGGGACGCGGCGATCCCCACGATCGACGTCGCGTGGCGTTCGCCGACGGATCCCATGCGGATCGTGGCGAGCGTGCCGCGGGTGAGCTCCGGTCCGCTCTTCACGGCGCGCGCGTTCGGGCTCGGCGACAAGGCGTTCGTCGCGTGGACCGAGTTCTACGAGTCAGGCATGGACCTCTGGATCGGCGTCTCGGATCTTCGTCGCGAGGGCGCGGGGACGCTCCTCGGTCGATCGGCGCGCGTGCGGGGGATCGATCCGAAGGGCGTGGGGCCGCGGATCGAGAAGGCGGAAGGGCGGGGGGCAAATTGAGGGGATCGAGGGCACGGGGGCTTTTCGGAGTCGCGAGCGCCGTGCTCGCCTTGTTCGCGGCGGGTTGCAGGGAGCCCTCGTTCGGCGACATGCCGGCGCTCTGCGCGGAGGGCGGCGCGTGTCCCGAGGGATACGACTGCATTCACGGCGTCTGCGCGTTGCCGGGCACGCCCGTGCCCATCACGGTCGGCGTCACCCCGTTCCTGCGTGGCTCGGACATGCGCGTGGTGCCGCAAGCCTCGGGCGTGCTCGTCGCGTGGGAGACGTATCCGTACTCCGAGGAAGGTCAGCGCTTCGTGGGCGCGCGCGTGACGTCCGAGGGCGTCGTGAGCGCGCGTATGGACCTCGTGAGCCGCTTCGTCGCGGAGGAGGATTCGCTCGAGCCGTACTTCGACGTCCTGCCCGTGGGCGGCGATCGTGTGCTCGTGGCGATCAGCGCGCCGTCGCTCCCCGAGGATCCTTCGGTCGAGCCGCGCCTCGTCACGTACCGCGTCGATCTGCCGCCCGAGGGCCGCGAAAACGAGCCGGCCACGTTCGAGTCCGCGTGGTCCGAGGAAGAACGCCTCACGACGGTGGGGTACGGCGCGGTGAGCTTGCCGAAGCTGCTTCAGCGCGGCGATCGAGTCGAGCTCGGGTACGTGCGATCGAGGACGGCGATCGTCGAGGGCAACCTCGAGACGGTCGCGGAGCTCACGATCTTCTCGATGCAGCAGGACGGGACGCTGTTCATGCCCGAGCCTTCGTATCACCCGGCGCGGCTCGATCGGCCCGTGGCCGTGGGTGTGCTCGGCGCGTTCGCCTTCGACACGGGCTCGTGGTGGATCCTCGACAACGAGCGTCCGAGCGCGGTGCTTTTGCCCGATCAAGGCGGCGAAGCGGAGGTCGGGCTCGGCCGCCTCGCGATCCCCGTCGCGGCCGACGCTTCGTCGCTCACGTATGTCGAGCCTTCCGCGCGTCTCGGCGACAAGTTGCCCGACGATCCGGTGTCGGGCCCGGCCGAGCTTCGTTCGATCGCGGCCCCGGTGATCGGCGCTCCAGGGCAGCCCATGGAGAAGACGATCGGCACGTTGCCCGGCCTTCGCGACACGCCGCGGCCTGCGTGGATCGCGCGGAGCGGTGGCCACGCGATCCTCGTGACGCCCGGCGAGGCCGTCGATGCGCCGGAACTCGCGGTGTATCTCGTGGATCCGGCGACGGCCAAGGCGACACGCGTGGCATCGATCCCGCGCCTCTCGACGCGCACCATCAGCGCGCTGCATGCGGTCCTCGGGTCGGGCAAGCTCTTCGTCGGCTGGCTCGAGGCGGACGAAGCGTCGGCCTCGATCCGGATGGCCATCCTACCCGAGCCCCCGGCGGCACCTTGAGGCGCGTATGAGCATCGGGTCCATCAGCTCCCAGCCTCTCTTCGCGGGCAAATACCGCCTCATCCGCATGCTCGGCAAGGGCGCGATGGGCGAGGTCT
>JANMGF010001403.1:0-7978 GCA_031374535.1 Polyangium sp. (in: bacteria) | reverse complement strand
CTCGCCCAGCTCGGCGCCGTCAACTCCCTGACCAACGGTGACTTCCACGGGCTCATCCAGCTCGGCGCATTCAACAACGCCAAGAAGGACTTCCATGGCCTGGCGCAGGTGGCCGGCGTGAACATGACCTCGGGCGATTTTCGCGGCGTCCTTCAGCTCGGCCTCGGAAACCTCACGGAGGGGAGCTTTTCGGGCGTGCTCGAGGCCGGCATTTTCAACAGGAGCGGCGAATTCAACGGGATCGGACAGGTGGGATTCGGCAACTACGCGAGGAAGGACTTCCGCGGCGTCATGCAGGTGGCGCCGTTCTTCAGCGGAACGAGGGAAGATTTCCGCGGCGTCTTGCAGGTCGGGGGGCTCGTCAATTACGTCGGGAAGGACTTCCGGGGGGTCCTCCAGGCTTCCGGGCTCAACATCGCGAGGGGCGACGTGTATGCGCTCGCGCAGATTGGCGTGCTGAACCTCTCGTTCAAGGACCATCACGGCGCGCAGATCGGCGCCGCGAGCCTGGCGAACCATGACCTGTACGGCCTGCAGATCGGGATCCTCACCGGCGCGATGGACGTCTTCGGCGTGCAGATGGGCGGCATCAACCTCTCGACCCGATTGAAGGGTGCGACGTTCGGCGTCGTGAACGTCGCGGATGAGGTCACGGGTCTCCAGGTCGGTCTCGTCAACCGGGCCCAGCGGCTGCGCGGCCTGCAGCTCGGGCTCGTGAATCTATCGAAGGAGGGCGGCCTGCCTTTCCTGCCCGTGATGAACCTCGGGCTCTGAGGTCGTCGTCGTCGGAGCAGGACCGCGAGGCGTACCTCCTCGTGGGGCTCCCGAGGACCGGCCGGAACCCTCGATCCTCTATGTACGCGGGGGGCAAACAGGCCCCCTTCGCCGCGGCGCAGACGGGTTTTCGGCTGTCCCTTCGAAATCTACGGGTCGGACGAACGGGGGGGTTTGTCAACCGCGCATGTTGTGGTAAGGGGGAAGCCTCGCAGCCGAGAGGTGACCCATGCCCCGACGAACCGAACCAAGCCCCTTCTCCTCCAAGGTCGGCGCGCGCATCCGCGAGCTACGTATCGAGCGCGGCATGTCCTTGCCGGCCCTCGGCGAGGTCAGCTCGATCTCGAAAGGCCATCTCTCGAACATCGAGCACGGCTTCGCCGCAATCACGATCGAGACGGTCGACCGCATCGCCCGCGCCCTCGACGTGCCGCCCCTGTACGTGCTCACTTTCCCCGCCGAGGACGAGCGTGCGCGCATCGCGGATCTCGTCCGCAAGCTGCCCAAGGGCGAGTGGAAGAAGCTACGGAAAGAGATCGAAGGCCGGGCCGCTCCGGCGAAGAAGAAGTAAGGCTCGCCGTTCGCGGGACGCGGTGAGGGATTCCTCGGGGGGGTGGCCATGTTGCCACTCCCCCGATCTTACTTCTTCTTCGCGTCGCGCATCTTCTGCGGTGCATCCCCGTGCACTGGCTCCTCGACGCACCTCGGCCGACGGCCCCCCAGGATCTCCGCCGTCGTGCTCGCGATACCCCGCACCGCCTGTGCGCGCGCGTCGGCCGCTCGCGGCATCCGATCACCCACCATCACCGCCACCAGAATCAACGACGCAAACCCCCCGAGCACACGCAACGTTTGCGAACCCGCCCGCACCGCGGCCCTCGTCGCGGCGGCGTGGGATTGCACCACGGCTGCCGCGGTGGATCCCTCGGGGCGGCGTTGTTGCAGCGTTTCGGGGATCAACGCGGCACCGGCGCTGCCGCACCAGGGCTCCGTGACGCGAGGCTCCGGCATCCGCCATTCTCGCGTCGCGGGGCCGTCTTCACGCAGCGGCCACGTATGCGGGACGCGCGGCGGCACGCTCGTGTGGGACGCGAGGTACACGTCGAGCCGATCGGCGACCCCGGTGGCCGTCGCGATTCGTTGTTCACGATCACGCTCGAGGCAATACGCGACGAGGTCGTCGAGCCCGGCGTCCACGTTCATCACGTAGTCGGACACGCGTGGCGTGGGGCGCATACGCAGGTGATGGCCCTCCTTCAGCTCGAATGGGTAAACCGGGCGCACACCCGTCAGCATCTCGAAAAGCACCACGCCCAGCGACCAGACGTCGGTGCACGGCGCGACGTCATGCGAGGACACGAGCTGCTCGGGGCTCATGTATGCAGGGGTTCCGACCAACCCGTCGCGCTCCGTCACGAGCGTGTCGTTCGCGCCGAGCTCCTTTGCCACGCCGAAATCGAGGACCTTGACGACGAACCCGTCGGTCCCGGGCTCCTGATGCAGGAATACGTTCGACGGTTTGACGTCGCGGTGAATGACGTTTCTCGCATGCGCCGCCGCGAGCGCGCGGGCGATGTCGCGGCCGATCCGGGCCGCGAGCGATTGATCGAGGCGCCTCCGGCGGCGCAACATATCGGCGAGCGTCTCGCCGTGAAGGAGCTGCATCACGAGGTACGGCTCACCCGCCTCCGTCTCGCCCGCATCCTGGATCTGGATGACATTACGATGCGAGACGGCGCCGCTGAGCCGTGCCTCCCGGCGAAGTCGATGCCGATGGCTTTCGGAGGGCACACGAAGGACCTTCACGGCGACGCGATGGGACGTCGCCATGTGCTCGGCCTCCCAGACGACCCCCATGGCGCCCTCACCAAGCTGGCGCAGCAAACGATACCTGCCTCCGAGTCGACTCCCGGCGATCATGCACATGGCGCTAACAGCGTTTGGAGGATCAGGGCAAGTTCGAAGCAAGGTCAAACACGCAGCTGGCTTGCTCGGGAACTTCGACCCGAGGCGCGCTCGCTCAGATGCCCGAGGGTGCGTACTTGCTTTTGTTCTTGGTGGCGTCCGTGATCGTCTTCGACGTCCCATACGGGTTCGGCACGACGCCACCCGCCGACGTCGATCCCGGCTGCACGTTTCTGCATCGCACCCGCAACGTCGACGAGCACGGCGGCAGCGGCGTGTACGTCGACGAGGGCCTCGCGGAAACGACCACCGGCGCCGCGGCCGAGGACGAAAGCGCGACCGCCGGTGTGTTCGTGGCGAGCGGCGGAGGCGTCTGCGTCGTCGTGGGCGCCGGTGGAGTCGCGGGAGCTCCCCCCGATCGTTTGGGTTCCAAGGATTCCATCGGTTTCGTGGGCGGCGCTTGCGGGGCCGTCGTCGGCGCGGGCTCGACGTCCGCGTTCGCCGAGACCTCGCTCCCGGGCAAACCAACCACCACGAGCACGACGAGCGCGATCATCGCCGCGGCGGCGAGCCCGAACGACACGAAGAGAAACGCGCGTCCCTGCTTGCGACGGTGGATCGACCCGCCGATCGTCGCAGGCTCCTCGCGCGCCGCCTCCGGGGCCGTGGCCACCACCGGCGTCAAGGGAATACTCGCCGTCGAGGTGGAGGTTCGTCGGTGCGCGGAGAGCGACGCCTGCATTTCGCGACGCCACGGCGGCAGCGGATCAGGAGCGGGAGCATCCGGCGAGAGCAGCGCGGTTCCCTCGGGTTTCGCAGGGGAAACGATCGCGTGGCTCCGCCAAACCCCGCTCGACTCGACGAGCGGCGTGAGGAGCGCCATGAGCTCGGCAGCGGTCGCGATCCGTTTGTCACGGTCTCGCTCGAGGCAACGCATCACGATGTCCTCGAGCTCCGGCGGTACGTCGCGCACCCGCGAAGAGAGCGGCGGGATCGGCGCGATGAGCACCTGACGCACCACTTCCTGCATGGGCCCCATGAAGGGACGAACGCCCGCGAGCAGCTCATAAAGCAAGACCCCGAGCGACCAGAGGTCCGTTCGAGGATCGAGCTCCCCGCGCTGCGCGAGCTGCTCGGGGCTCATGTACCCGGGTGAACCGACGACCATGCCCGTCATGGTGGCCTGCGTCTCGTCGAGCGAACCGAGGCTCTTCGCGATACCGAAGTCGAGCACCTTCACCACGAACGAACCCTCGGCCGCGCCAGGCTCGTGGTGCAGGAAGACGTTCGCGGGCTTCAGATCACGATGCACGATCTTCGCCTGATGCGCCGCTTCGAGCGCATTCGCGATGTCCCGGGCGATACGCGCAGCGACCACCGGCTCGATGCGCCGCTTGTTCTTCAGCATGTCGTCGAGCGACTCGCCGGAGAGCAGCTCGAGCACGAGAAACGGTTCGCCCTCGTCGGTCTCGCTCACGTCGAGCAAGCGCACGATGTTCGGGTGCGACAAACGGGCCGAGAGCCGCGCCTCGCGCAGGAAACGCTGCCGCAGCTCCGGCGTGGGCTTTGCGAGCAGCTTGAGCGCGACGCCGCGGAGCGAGCCGATCTCCTCCGCAGCCCAGACCGTGCCCATCGTCCCCGCGCCGATGGGCCGGACGAGGCGGTACTTTTTCCCGACGGTGCTGCCAGCTTTCGTGATCGATGTCATCGGTGGACCAGGACGATCGTTCTCCGCAATGTGGACGATGCCGGGCATGCTAGCGTACCGGCCCAAACCTGTAACGATACGCGGTACGAATTCTTGCCCCTAGCCCGGGCGGCATGATCTGATGGCAGAAGCCAGACCATGTCCGATCGCGCTGGGGTCCTGCACGGGCTTCACGCGATGCGGACGGCTTTTGCGAGGGACGAATGACGACGGTCTTCATCATCATCGGCATCATCATCACGGCGCTCGTCGTCGTCCTGATCGTCCTCGGCATGCGCGCGTCGAAGCTCACCGAGGAGCTCGAGGCGTCCGAGATGAAGGGCCAGTCGCTCGCCGCGGCAAACCGCGAGCTCGGGGCGCAGGTCGCGACGCTCGACGCCGAGAACAAGAAGAAGATCGGCTGGCTCGACCACATGGAGGAAGAGCTCAACTGGCACAAGGGCGAGCTCGAGAAGCGGCCGAAGATCGATCGCAAGGTCTACAAGATCCTGACGCTCGGCATGAAGGCGACGGGCAAGAGCTCGCTCACGCTGAAGTGGTCGAACCCGCTCGTGGATCTCGGGACGATCGAGGGCACGAAGATCGAGCGTTACGAGCGCACCGTGAGCCACGTGAGGCACAAGGATACGCTCATCGAGCACGTGTTCGAGGTGCACGACTGGGGCGGCGAGCACATCGTGGACGCGCAGCAGGAGCTCATCATCGAGGAGATTCACGGGCTGCTCATGGTCGTCGATCTCGGCGGCAAGGACGCGCGGCAGGTGGACACGCAGCGCATCGGGGAGCAGCTGAACGAGTTCAACCCGCAGGCGCTGAAGTACTTCTTCAGCCCGAAGACGGTGGCGTCTTGCAAGACGGTGGTGCTCTTCATCAACAAGAGTGACCTCGTCCCGGGGTCGCCCGCGCAGGCGGAGGCGCAGGCGAAGTCGCTCTTCACGCCGCTCATCGAGAGCCTGCGGCAATACGCGACGCAGATCGACGTGAAGGTGCTCGTCGGTTCGGCGAGCTACGGGCACTCGACGCACGTGCTTTTCTCGCACTTCGTGGAGCAGATCCTCCCGAAGTCGGCTTACGACCACCAGCTCTTGCAGCGCATGAAGTCGGAGTTCCGGTCGCGATCGTCGACGATCATGCCGGGGATGGGGCCGCCGTCGCAATCGCAGCCGTCGTTCCCTGCGCCGCAGATCCCGCACGCATTGCCGCCGTCGAACGGGCATCCGCAGATGCAGCAGCCGTACGCGCAGGCGCCGCAACACGCGCCCGCGCCGCAAGCGCCGAGCTTCAGCCCGCAGGGGACGCGTCCAGGGTTTCAGCCGAACAAGATGACGGCGCGGATACCGGACAATCCGATGGAAGCGACGGCGCCGCTCCTGCATCGCCAGGCGCCGCCGGCGCCTCGGAAGGGTTGAGCGGAGAGGGACATGGACGAATCGCACGTGGTCTCCGCGGGGTACGAGGTCCCGACGTACAAGGTGCCCTACGGGTCATCCTGGTTTCACTTCCTCCACGGGAACGTGCCGGGGCATCAGATCGATTTCATCTACCGGCCCGAGGTACCGCAGGCGCCCCTGACGCGGCAGCATTTCAGTCACCTGTCGCGGCTGGTGAAGTACATCGAGCCGCGGCACGGGAGCGCGTACGCATTCGCGATCGGGAACCTTTCGCGCGACGACACGCAATTCGAGCCCGGGCACGGGGGGCTGGCCTTGATCTTCGGCCTTCGTATCAAGGGCGCGAAGGACCACGCGGGCAGGCAGGATCCTCCGTTCTGCCATTCCGCGGCGATCATCGACCGGCACCTGGACGGGGAGGCGCTCTACGGGACGGCGGTGCAGTTTTACCAGAAGCTCTTGCCGGACGAGGAGTCGCAATCGGAGGGGAGCGGCTGGTATCACACGTACGTGCAGCACGCGCAGAACCCGGATGCGCTTTTGCCATTGCTGAAGATGTACCTCGAGGATTTCGAGGACATGCAATCGCCGGGGCCGAGCGGGCTCTCCTTCCGGTGGACGGTGGAGCATTCGACGCCGCCGAAGCGGGTGGTGATCGTGTACCCGGACCGCGCGGATTTCGCGACGCTGACGTATTGCATGGCGCGGATCGCGAACGTGCTCGTGGAGTCGGACATCAAGTGGACGTCGATCTCGAACGGCCGCGAGCAGGACGTGGCGGGTGGGTTGACGGTGCGTTTCGTCCCTCGGCGGGAGGCGGGAGCAGAGCCTGCGGACGTGGTGATGATGTACCTGGAGCAGGTGCCAGAGGACCCGCGGGACATCGCCGCGCAGCTCTTTAATGCGCAGGAGGTGCGAATCTCGCAGCTACCGGATCTGCGCATGGGCTGGCGATACGTGCAGGCGCAGGAGGCCAAGGGGAATGGGGCGGGGGCGACGACGAGCGGGATGGGGTCGGTGAGGCCGCCGGCGGAGGAGCGAGCAAGGCCGTGGGCGCAGCCGGCGGAGGCGCCCGTGGAGGTGGGGGACCCGGCGCAGAAGAATGCAGGGCTCGGGGGATTGGTTCAGGTGGTGGAGAGGGCGGAGGCGGCGCCAGGGGCGGTGGTGTTGCCGCAGTCGGATCTGGCGGCGGAGCTGAAGAAGAAGCAGCGGAGGGGGCAGTTTACGACGTTGATCGGGGTGGGGGTGTTGATTGCGGTGATGGGGGTGATTGCAGCGGTGTGGATTGGGTCGGCGCCGGTGGTGGTGGAGGAGGAGGGGGCGGGGCCAAATAAGGCGGTGCCGACCGCAAAGCCGACGGCGGGGCCGACGGGGACGGTGGGGGCCGTCGCGCCTTCGACGACGGTGAAGGATTCCCATTCGGAGATTGTATTCGAGGGGCAGCCGGTCCCGACGGCGAAGGCGGGGGCGACGGCGACTGCACCGGCGACGGCGTGGACGGGGAAGGCGCCGGTGAAGGGGAGTACGACGACGAAGGGTGGGACGACGAAGACGGGGACGAAGGCCGGGAGCGGGGATTTGTTCGATTTGAAGAAGAAGTAGGGATCAGGGCGGGGGCTGGCAGCGGCGGGGGAAGCCGGTGCAGTTGTTGGAGGCGCATTTGATGTTCGTGACGCAATAGGCACCGCCGGGGAATTTAACGGCGGGGCATGCTCCGGTGCACGAGTTCAGAGCGCCGCCGCAATCAGCGTCGGAGGCGCAACTGGAGCAGGTTCCGCTCTTGCAGAATAAATTTGTGCATTGATGGTTGCCGGCGCACGTGGCGCCGTCGTTACCCTTGCAGATTCCGCTGACGCATGTTGCCTGCGACATGCAAGCAAGCCCATTCCCGCAGGGTTCGCCGACTGCGGCAAGGCATTGGCTGCCGGACTTCTCCTTACCGCTGCACAAGGTTGCGTTTCCTGGTGCATCCGAGCAATAATTCGCCCCATCGCAATAATTCGATGCACACTGGACCGAGTCGGTACAAGTATCATTGTTTGGCAGCCGGCAGCTCCCAGCGATGCATGTATCACTCAGGCAATCCTTGTTGTCCGTGCATGCAGCCCCATCACAGCGCTTCGGACACGAATTACCAGGACACGTGACCGTCTCATCCAGGCACGCGACGCACGCCCCCTTGTCGTCGCAGACCTGTCCC
>JANMGF010001390.1:0-2013 GCA_031374535.1 Polyangium sp. (in: bacteria) | reverse complement strand
TCGAGGAGCTGCCGCGCGACCGCGGCATGTCCGGCCGCGATCGCCGCCGTCAGCGCGTTCTCGTTCGCCATCGCGTCCCGCGTGTCCATGCTCGCGCCGCTGTCGATCAGCGCCTCCACGACGCCGAGCTGCCCGCGCGCGGCCGCCTCCACGAGGGGCGTGCGTTTCGTGAGCTCGTCCGCTCGATCGGGATCCGCGCCGCGCTCCAGCAAGAGCTCCGCGATGCCGTCGTGCCCGCCGAGGATCGCCAGCATCAGCGCCGAGACGGTCCCTTCGAGCACCTCGCGATCCACGCTCGTCGTGTACACCCGCGTCGCATCCACGCTCGCCCCGCGCGCGAGCGCCTGCTTCACGCGCGCCTCGTCACCGCGGGCGGCCGCGTCGAGGAGCTGCTCTTCATGTGTCATGCGGGGAATGTGCGGGATCGGAGCGAGGGTGGGAAGCGCTTCTCGCGAGGGAGGCCGCGGGCGGGCGGGCGCGAGGCTCAGCTGCCGAGGGCTTTTTCGATGGCCTCGGCGAGCTTGCCGTCCTCGGGCGTGACCGACGAGGGGAACCGGCCGATCACCGTGCCGTCCTTGCCGACGAGGAACTTTTCGAAGTTCCACTTTACCTCGCCCGCCGGCGCGGCCTGCGTGAGAAAGGCGTAGAGCGGGTGCTTGCTGCTGCCTTTCACGGGGATCTTCGAGAACATGGGGAACTTCACGCCGAACTTGCTCGTGCAGAACGTCGCGATCTCCGCGTCGGTGCCCGGCTCCTGCGCGCCGTAGTCGTTCGAGGGGAAGCCGAGCACGGCGAACCCTTTGGCCTCGAAGCGCTCGTGGAGCTTCTCGAGCCCCTCGTACTGGGGCGTGTAGCCGCACTCCGAGGCCGTGTTGACCACGAGCACGACCTTGCCCTTGTAGTCCGCGAGCGAGCGCTCCTCGCCGACGATCGTCTTCACCTTGAAATCATGCAGGCTCATCTTTTTGCCTTCCTGGGGGCCAGCGCCCGCGGCCGGATCCGCCGAGGTTTTCGGAGACGCGGCCGGCTGCGACCCACCGTCGCAACCGACGAGCGCCGCGCTCACCACGAGCGCGAACGCGAGGACAACCGATCCATGCCGAGGGTCCAACATGACGCCACTCGTAAGGGGCCTCGACGCCGCGCGCAAGGGGCGAGCGCCAAACCGACGTGGACGACCGGGCCGAGGTCGAAGAAGATGCGCCCCATGCCCTTCCTCCACCAACGTGGGCCATTCGCCGAACCTCGAGGCCCCGGAGACACGCTCGGTGCGTTTTTTTATTCCTTTCTCGAAAAATCTATCGGAGGCTAGCTCCTATGCTCGATCGTGTCGTTCCGCCGCCCGATCCCGCCGTCCCGCTCGCTGGATGGGCGCGCTCTCTGCCTGATCTCTTCCGGAGACGCGCCGCTGCGACGCCGTCCGCCATTGCCTGGAAGGCCAAGAAGAACGGGGAATGGCGGTCCACGACCTGGGCCGAGTTCCACGCCCGCGCCCTCGCGCTCGCGACCTTCCTCGCGAAAAAGGGCCTCGCCCCCGGCGACAAGATCGGTATCGTCGGCAGCACCCGCCCCGAATGGTGCGTTTGCGATGTCGGCGGGCAGCTCGCCGCGCTCGTCACCGTGGGCGCGTACCCCACGCTCGCCCCGGGCCAGCTCGGGTATCTCCTTGATCACGCCGACGTGCGGATCGCGTTCGTCGAGGGCAAGGACGAGGTGGAGAAGATCCTCGCCGTCAAGAACGAGGTCCCCAAGCTCGAGCTCGTCGTCGTGTGGGATACGACGGGCCTCGAAGAAACCATGCGAAACCATGGTTGGCTCCTCGGCTGGGACGAGGCGCTGAAGGAGCCGGGCGACGCTTCTCTCGTCGCGGCCCGCGTGAGCGCGCTTTCGCCGGACGACACGGCCCTCTTCATTTACACGAGTGGCACGACTGGCCCGCCCAAGGGTGCCTTGCTGCCGCATCGGGCGCTTATTGGCAATTTGACAGGCTTTATCTGCAGCCAGAACTGGTTT
>JANMGF010001300.1:0-16950 GCA_031374535.1 Polyangium sp. (in: bacteria) | reverse complement strand
CGATCAAAATCGAACGCGTGACCCTGCAAAAGACCCAACCCGTATTCTCGTCCGCCGAGAGCGCGATCCCGCTCGGCGCCCCGCACGCGGTCGGCAGGTTGTACTTCGGATCCAGGTCCTTCCGAAGCTCGTGCTTTTGCTGGACGAACAACGCCGGGTCCAGCGGTCCCGCCAGAAGCTCCGCCAGATCGTCGCTCCCCTCGGAAACCACGATCAGCGTATCCGTGCTCTTCCGGTAGACCACCGCGCGCGGCTGGACAAAAGGGTTTGGCGCGGAACGTGGTCCCTCACCCCCCGTCTCTCCATCCCGCGCCAGAAAGGCCCCGTCCGGAACCGCGGCCTTCGGACCGTCGACGCGCGCCGGTGCGAGCGGAGAATCGTCCTCCGTGAGCAACACATCGACCGCCGACACCCCCATCCAGACCTGCGGCCCCATTCCTCCGAGCGCGTGCCGCGGCACGAAGAGCTTCTTCCCATCCGGCGAGAGCGTCGCCGAATACGCGAGCGACGCATTCGACTTCATCCCGACCGGCGTACGCAACGACGACGCCGGAAGCACAATCGATTTCGCCGACGCCGCCTCCCCGTCGATCCCCTCGATCCGCGTCAAAGCCGTGCCCACGAGGTGCGTCACGTACGCCGCTTTCCCGCCCGGATGCGCCACCACCGCGCGAGGCTCGCGCCCCACGTCCACGGTAAAACGCTTTTTCCCGGTCGCGATCTCCACGCCCGAGACCTTGTGCGTCCATGCGCTCGTCACGAGCGCCGTCGATTCGTCCGGCGTCACGGCCACGCCCCACGCGTCCTCCGGCAATTCGACCTTCGACTCGATCACGAGCCCCTTTTCCGCATCCGGCCGCATGACGAGCAAGAGCCCCGGTCCCGTCGCCGAGGGCACCGTCTTCGGCTTCTCGTAAACCTCGGGCCCCTTCGATTTCGTGGCCGCAGGCGATCCACTCGCGGCGCTCGCCGCGGCGCTCGCCTCGCGTTCCTCCGGCTTCAAATCCGTGCCCGGCGCGATCGCCCCTTCGCTCCGGATCGTCACGAGCACCCGATCCGCCAGCGCGAGCACCTGGGCCGGCTGTCCCGGCATTCGCACGGTCCGCGGCGACCGCTCCGTGTCCACCGGCATCGTGATCACGTGCACCACGCCCCGATCCTCGTCGGCCACGTAAAGCGCATCATTCGAGGACGACCGCGCGATCGTGCTTCCCTCCCGCGCCACGGCCCTGGGTTTTTCCTTCGGCACCGGCGCCGCGGCGGCGCTCGTCATGGCCGCGGCGCTCGTCGTTTCCGCCAGGCTCGCCGTCGACCCTGCGGCCTTGTCTCCTCCGCCCTTGCATCCCGCGACGGCCGTTGCGGCGATGATCGGATAGACCCATGAAAAGCGCATTGTCTCTGTCTCTCCGGCCCGCGCGGCCCTCTCGGAGCCGCGACGCCGAGGAACGCTCGGCCCCCGATGCCTCGTCCAGGGCCACGCGAGAATCCCATGGTGCCTCGGTTTTTCTGTCGACGAGCACGGTCCGCCGCGAGGCGATAGCCCGAGCGCCCTCACCGCGTGAACGTCTCGACCGCCTTGTATTCGGCGCGCCGGGGGCCGAGGTGCGCGTCGAGCCATTGCTGCGAGCGCCATCGCGCGAACGAATCGACCCATTCGTCGACCACGCCCACGTTTTTCCGCACGGTCTCCAGCGTGAAGACGAGCGGGAACTGCAAGGCGGGGTGAAACTTCCAGAGCCCCGGATCCGGCAAGCCGAACACGCGGAAGGTCCTCGGGAACAGGAAATAATGCGTGTACCCGAGCTCGAGGTGGTACTCGAGTTTCTTTCGCAAGGCCACGAGCGGCGGGTCCTTCTCGCGGGGCGCATACGATTGCACGTAGGATTTCGCCAGATCCACGCCGTCCTCGCCGGCCTTCTTCGCGCCCTTCACGAAGGCCGTGAAAAGGAGGCGCACGCCGTCCTCGTACTTCGGCGGATACCACCGCGGTTGCACGCCCATCAGGTGGCCCACGTAACGCCAGAAATGCATCAAGGCGTCGACCTCCTCGCGGCTCGTGCGATACCCGAGCTTCTTCAGCCCGAGGCCCGCGGCCACGCTGCCACCCATCAACGTGAGCAACGCATCCCCCTGGCTTATCGGCACACCCCAGGCGTCGAGGTCCCATCTCGGATGACGCAAGAGCCGCTTGCGCACGAATACGTGCATCAGCCGGACACGCATCGCCGTCTTGATCCCCTGCCCGCCCGGCCGGAGGGCCCCCGGCGCCGAGACATCGATCCAGAATGCCACCGTCTCCAGAAATCGCCGATGCGCCGATTCCCCGGTATACGCCCCGGTGAATGCGAGCGGCTTGGCGACCGAGCACTCCTGATACGCGTCGAGCGTGACCGCGCCCGCGAAGCTGAACACGTGCGTGCCATAACGACGCCACACCCGCGCGCCGAGCTCGACCTTCTGCCAGTCGAGCCATTCTGGAGGCGTCTCCACCTCGGCAAACAGAGCCCGCAACGACGCCGGCGCATCCTCGATCGACGCGGCGCCCTTCTCGAGGGCCCGGTCCACGAGCGCGCGCCCCGCCGCCTGCCCCCGCACGAGGTACACGTCCTCGACGAACGCCTCGGCCACGGGATCCGCGTCATAATAGGTCGACGCGAAGGTCCGGACGGTCGCGTCGGGCAGCACCGGGTCGAATCCGACCAGCGTCCGGAACCGCTTGCGGAGCTTCTGCGTCCCCGCGTCCCCGATGTTGTCCCAGTAGCGGAATTCGGTCGGGATCTGATCGCTCGTTCCCTGTTCGCGTAGCTCCTGCTCCATCATCGTCCTCCCTCCACGCCCCCGAGGATACCTCAATCGTCCCAGGGTCGGGCCGATTCGAGCAGCCTCATCATTTCCCCGGAAGAGACGCTCTCTACCGCGTGCTCGCTCACGGGCCCGGAGACGACGTGCCGCATCCGCGTCGAACGCATTCCGTCGCGCCCCCGCACGAGGTCGGCGAAAACGATCGCCCCGGGCAAACCCCGGAGCGCCGCGATGATCGCCGTTGAATGCGTCGACAGGAGCACCTGCGGCACGATCGTATCCCCCCCGAGCGTCGGCGACGTCGCCGAGAGCAACGCATCCACGAGCGCGCGTAACCTCCCGGGATACACGCCATTCTCGGGCTCCTCGATCGCCACGATCGCCCCCGGCCGCGCCGATCGGAGGAGCGTGAAGAGCGCGATGAGCCGGAGCATTCCATCCGAGAGCAGCCGAGCCGGCAGGCGCTTCGTATCCATGAAATCGGCCTCGAGCCGGAGCTCGTCCTCGAAGGGCGTCACGTCGAAGCCACGAAACCCCGGAAGGAGCGTCTCCATGTCCTTGCGAATGGCCGTGCGCGCCTCGGGCCCGAGCGACGCGAGCACGGTCGGCAAATTCGACCCGTCCTCGAGCAGCGTCGTCCCGGCCGCCCGATCGCTCGGCTGCGTGAGCCGGTGCGGCTCGAGGTGCAGGAGCCGAAAGCCTCGAAGCTCGCGGCTCGTCGCCTCGACGAGTGGCGTCACGAGCGCATAAGGGAGCGAAAGGAGGCTCCGATCCCGACCGATATCGACCGATAACGAGGGACCGCCGTCGCCCGGCTCGATACGCACGGTCCGCTCCGGCCCCGGGGGCCCTTCGAGCTCGACCGCGAGGCCCGGCGTCCCGTACCGCGCGAGCGGCGCCCAATGCGGATGCTCGTGGATCCACCCGTCCGCGCCCTGCCGGACGGGCAAGACCCGTTCACGCGTCACCACGAGCCCGTCGAGCCCCCCGCGCTCCATCGTACGCTCGATCTCGACCTCGTACCGGACACGCGACTGCGAAAGCTCGCGCCTCGACATCCCCGGCAGGATCAGGAGCTCCGCGGCGAAACGCATCGAACGCTCGACCCCATCGGGCGTGCGCGCGAACTGATCACGGATACGCCCCCGTCCTCCCTTGAAGGCCGTGACCAGGTTCGTCGCCGCCACCTTCGCGAGGAGCGCGAGCGCGTCGAAGAGATTCGACTTTCCCGCCCCGTTCGGCCCGACGATCGCCGTGAGCGGCTCGAGATCGAGCGAGAACGCGCGAAGCGACTTGAACCCGTCGATCTCGATGCGTGTGATCATCCCGAGGTCCGCGCGAGCGCGGCGAAAGGCCCGCTCCGGCCTTCCATGCTAGAGCCGCGGCCACGGGCCTGTCAAAGGAAGTGTCCCAGCCCGGAGCACGCGGTCGACGCCAGAGGCCTGTTAACGCACGCTGAAGCGCGTCGACGCCGTGCGCACGGCGAGCTTCGGATCGGCGGGCCGCACCACGAGCTCGTGATCCCCGCGCGTCGCCGCGACCCTCGCCCGGAACGGCCAGCGGGATCGCCCCACCACCACGCCATCCACCACGAACTCGACCTCGCCGAGGCGCGTCGACCCACCCTGCGCCGACGCCGCGAGCACGATCGCCTGCGCGTCCCCGCCTTCCTCGGCGTACACGAAAACGCTGCCCGCCGCGGGCCCATCGATTCGCAGGGCCTCTTCCACGTGGCTCTCTTCGCCGCAGCCCGGCACGCGCGACCGCGAAAACCAGGGCAAACCGAAAGGATCATGCCCCGACGCGCCGAGCGGCAAATCGCCGAGCCAGCCCTCGTAGGCCTCCGGCAAAACCACGATCGTCCGGCTCCCCTGCGAATCGCAAGAAAACGGCGCCTCGCCTGAAACCGCGCCCGGGCGCGCGCTCGCCCGCACGTGCCAATCACATGCTTCTTTTGGCTCGTTTCCACGAATGAAATGCCGCTGCGCGTGATCCACGCAAGCGGGCCCGGGGAGCTTGCCCGAAAGAGGACAAACCTCCGCCGATACCAGCTGCCCTTCGTCCCAGAGCGGCGCGCGCGTCGAAACGTCCGCCATGGCCCGCCGCATCACATCCGCGAAAAGCGGCCCCGCCCCGCTCGCGCCCGTGAGCTTCTGCGTCGGCGCCCCGTCCGCATTCCCCACCCATACCGCCACAGTCCGCTCGCGCGTGTATCCCACGCACCACGTATCCCGATGACCCGAGCTCGTCCCCGTCTTCACGGCCACGGGAAACCCGAGATCGAAGGGCCCTCGCCCGTGCAATCCGCGCACGCGCGCCAGCGGATCCGAGAGCGACTCCGTCACGAGCGTCGCGACGGCCGTATCCATCACGCGCGCCGATTCTCCCGTCGCGGCACCATCGCCCGAGACAAACCGGATCGGCGTCCGCTCCCCGCCCCGCGCGAGCGCCACGTATGCGCCCGCGAGCTCGCGGAGCGTCACCTCCCCCGTGCCGAGCGCGAGCGACAAACCATAATGCCGCGCTTCCCGGTCGAGGCTCGCAAACCCGAGGCTCCGCAACGCATCGAGCAGCCGCGCCTCGCCCACCGCCGCCGCGAGCCGCACCGCCGGCACGTTCAGGCTCCCCGCGAGCGCTTCCCGCGCGCTGATGGGCCCCTCGAACGTCCCGTCGAAATTGCCCGGCGCGTACGTGCCGCCCTGCTCCGAGAATCGCGTCGGCACGTCCGCGAGCGGCTCCGCGGCCGTATGCCCGTCCGCGAACGAAAGCGCATACACGAACGGCTTCAACGTCGACCCGGGTTGCCTCCGCGCCCGCACCATATCGACCTGCCCTGCGTTCGAATCGTCCCAGTACGATCCACTCCCCACCCAGGCGAGCACCTCGCCGCGCTCGTTGTCCACCACGATCACCGCCGCATTGCCCGCACCAAGCGAAGCGAGCGCCGCGAGGTGCGTACGGACGAGCCCTTCGGCGTCCTCCTGCAAAACGAGATCGAGCGTCGTCCTCGTGACCCCATGCCCCCGCTCGCCCGGCTTCGATCCCTCCCGAAGAACCGCATCCACGAAGTGTGGCGCGTAAAACGGTCGCTGGATCTTGCGCACCACGACCGGCTCGGCGACAGCGCGCGCGTGGTCGGCCTCGGTCATCACGCCTTCCTCGCGAAGGTCGTCGAGCAAAGCCCGCTGCCGGAGGCGCACCCGCTCTGGATGATTGTAAGAATCGAGAAACGAAGGCGCGCGAGGCAGGACCGCGAGCCACGCGGCCTGCGCCCAGCTCAGATCCTTCGACGAAACCCCGAAATACCCGAGCGCCGCCGCCTCCGGCCCGGTCAGCCCATGGCCATACCCGAGCCGGTTCATGTAGGCCTCGAGGATCGTCCGTTTGTCCAGGGCCGTCTCGAGGTTCTGCGCGCGCGCCGCCTCCGTGACCTTACGATCGATCGTGCGTTTCGTAAGTTTTCCCTCGGCATCGAGCAATTTGACGAGCTGCTGCGTGATCGTACTCGCGCCGGATACGATACGCCCCCCCTTCAAGTTCTGCCCGATCGCCCGCGCGATGGCCCGGCCGTCGACGCCGTCGTGCTCGAAGAAACGTTTGTCCTCGCTCACGAGCGTCGCGAGAACGATCCGATCCCCCATGGCGTCGAGCGCCACCGGCCTGCCGCGCTGATCGGCCTCGGAGCCGATTTCACGGAGCAGCCGCCCCTCGTGGTCCTCGACCCGGTGCCCCTCGTGCCAGTGATCCTCGAGGCGCTCCGAGGGTTCGCCCGCCGCGGCGCGCACGCGCCGGGAAAGAGCCACGATGCAGAGGACGAACCACGCTGCCAAAGCCGCAGCGAGGGCGAGCCGCAGCGCCTTTTTCGAGCGAAAACGTTTCATTGGATCGTCACCTGACCGGCGTCGGTGTACCCCACGCCATCCGCCTCGTACATGAGCTCCCCTGCCGCGGCCGGCAGCGCGAAGACGCCCGGCGTCGTCGCCCGCACGAGGTACGTCGCGGCAACCGAATCACCCCAGACCTTGTCGAAATACACGTTCACCCGGTCGTCGTGCATTTCAATGTGGCTCGCCTCCGAGGAGCTCCAGCGGAGCGCATGGGCGAACGGGTGGTGCCCCTCGATCCCCGGCGCGCGGGCGACGGTCGCGAGCTCCGGCTGCACCGGCTCGAAACCCGCGGGCAACCTGTCGGTCAGCGCGACATACCCGCGCCGCTGATCGTCCACCTCCGGCAACCGCGCATAAAGCGCCACGCGCAGGAGGTCGCCCGCCTTGATCTTGGCGAGATCCACCGCTCCTCCGCGTGGATCGCTGATCACACGGTAGACAGAGGGCCCATGTTCACCCCGGCTCGCGGCCGGCGAATCGGCCGACGCGATCGCCCGCTGCCAGGCCGACGTGATCGAATAGCCGATCGAACGGTCGCCCTCGGCCTCCAGCACGAGCTTCGCCTTCTTGCCACGCAAGCGGCCGATCGGAATCACGAACTCCTTGCTGCCGAAGCCGAGATCGATCGAAGACGCGAGCGCCTCGCCGTCGAGCTTCACGCGTACGGTCACGCCCGAGGCCGCGCTGCCCTCGAGGTGCTGGCTCAAGGCGAGCAGCGAATAGGCCGTCGCCTGCGTCGTGTAATCGTCCATATCACCCGCGATCCGGCGCAGGAGCAGCGGAAGATGGACCGACGACCGACGCAGCCGCGCGAGCGCGATGGCCGCCTGCGCCCGCGAACGCTCGGGCGAGCCGTAATAGTAGAAGTCCGCCATTCGTTTGGTGTTCGAAAGCTCGCCCTTCTCGTCGAAGCTCTGCTCCACCCTATCGAGCAGCGTCTTCACGCGGTCCTCCTGCCCGGGGAGCGAGGAGAGCGCGATCGCCAGGCTCGAGACCCCGAAGGCGCTTTGCTCGTCCTTCCGATCGAAGAGCGCATCCGCCGCGCTTGGTTCGAGCACGCCCGCGTCCGCGAGGCTCTCGGCGATCGCCGCCGAGACCTCCGGCGCGGTGTCCCTGTCGAGCATTCGATCCGCGAGGAATTGCTGCATTCCTTCGAGCAAACCGCCTGGCGGGTTCACGCCGGCCTTCTTCGCGAGGATCACCGCCCGGATCGCGTACGCCGTTCCATACACGTTCGGCTCGTCCCCGCCGGGCCAGTACGAAAGCCCGCCCGAATCCGTACGCATGGTCGCGAGGCGCTGGATGCCGGCCGCAATTCTCTTCTGAAGCTCCGCCTCGGAGAGCCGGGTCACCCCGATACGCGGCAGGATCGTGCGCGCCGCAATCAGCGGCAACGTGCTCGACGTCGTCTGCTCGACGCAGCCGTGCGGATAACCAAGCAACCATTCGAGCCGCGCGCCGAGCTCGGGCCAGAGGTGCTCGCCCACCTTCACCGCGACGAACCCGCCCCGATCGATCACGCCGGCGGGTACGTCGAGCAAAACCTCCTCTGTCCGGACAAACGCCCCGCCGAGCCGCGGCCGCTCGTCGATTCCAGGCTCGTCCACCGAAAGCTTCGCTGTCACCTCGTCGAGCTTCTTGCCCGCCTCGTCCTCGACCGAAAACACGAGCGGGAGCGTGCCCGCCGCCGCCGGTTCGAGCGAAAAACCCACGCGCGCCTTTCCACCCGCGGGCAGGCTCACCGTCTGCGACCGCGCTCCGAGCCGCACGGTCGCGCCGAGCGAACCGGCCGTCTCGTTGTGCAGCATCGCCGCCGCCTCGAATCGATCCCCCACCCGCGCGAATCGAGGCACGACGGGCACGAGCATGACCGGCTTCTTCACGAGGAAACTCGACTCCGACCGCGCGCCTTTGCCCTCGCGGTCGAGCGCGACGGCCATGATCCGGAACTCCGTGAGGTTATCGGGGAGCTTGAAACGAACCTTCGCTTTCCCATTGCCATCCGTGCGCACGTCGGGCCGGAAGAGCGCGGTCTCCACGAACTTCTTGCGCGCCTCCGTGATCGTCGAGAGCGCCGCGCCGCCGCCGTCGCCCGGAACGTGGCTCCGCTCGAAAAGCTCGCCGAGGTCACTCCGCGAATCCCGCACGCGGAAAGAGAGGCCCCGCCCGGGCCGGAGCGCCACGGCGGGATCGATCGGGTGGAAATCCGTCAATCGAAGGACGCCCTCGTCCACGACCGCGAGCGCGACCTCCGCGTCGGCCTCGGGTTGGCCCGCGTCCAGGACCTCGATGCCGATCTCGGCCTCCTCCCCCGGCCGATACACTGGTTTGTCGCTGCGCGCCGCGACCTCGAGCCGCGCTCCCGCCATCGAGACGGGCAGCCGCACCGCGCCTATCTTGTAATCGGTCGCCGCGCGTCCTTTCGCGCCGATCGGCAGGAGCGTCGCCGTCGCGTGCACGTGAGGCGCGTGCTCGGCGCGCAGGGGAACGTCGATCACCGTCACCCCCGCCTTGACCCGCATCGAGCGTTTTTCGAGCATCTCGCCCTGCTCGACGGTGGTCACGAGGGTCGCCTCGGGGAACGGATTACGCACGAGGATCTTCGCCGTCTCGCCGGGCGCATAACGCGATTTATCCGCCGATAGATCCAGCGCATGCGGCCGCGAAGGGGCCTCCGGCAAGGCCTCGCCCTCGCTCCCATAGGCCCAGAGCCCCATCGCGCCGCCGGGCCGCCCGTCCACCTCGGCCGTGATCTCGTAGCTGCCCGACCGGCCAATCGACACATTACATTTCACCGGCTGCCGCGCGCTCGTGACCGAGCAACGACCGGCCAGGGCCCTCTGCGACGTCCAGTCCCATTCGAGTGATCCGCCCGCGCCGCGCCGCTTCGCGTACTGCCACTCGATCCGCTCGAGCTTCGCCGTCACGGCCGCGCCCTCCACGGGCCGCCCCTCGATATCGATCACCCCGAGCTCGACGGGCACGTCGTCCCCCACCCCGTACCACGTCGCGGGGAGCTTCATCCCTGCATACCGTTTGGCCGGATGAACCACGACGCTCCCCTTTGCCGCGACGTGGCGGTGCGAGGCGTCGGTCACGTCCGCCTCGATCACGAATTTTTGCGGCCCGAGCCCAGGCGCGACCTCGAGCGATTGCGTGACGACGAGTTTGCCCTCGCCGGAGAGCGAGCCTTCGCCCGCGCGTGACCACGACGGCTCGTCCTCGTCGTACCACCGAGGCGCGCGCCGGAACGAGAGCCCCGCCGAGGTCAAGGGCCCCTCGGGGAAAGGCGCGCCCTCACGCCGCACCGTCCACGACGCGGTCGCGCCATCCATGGGAGCGCCGAAAAGATACCGCGCCCGCACCTCGGCCCGCAGGGTATTTTTTGCATCCGCGGCCGTATCGACGTCCACCACGAATCGAGGCGGCTCGAATTCGGCCACCTGCACCATCGTCTGCGCGAGCGGCTCCCCCGTTTGCTCGGCCTGCTCCAGAAGAACCTGGTGCCGACCAATCTTCGCATCCGCCGGGATCACGACCGTCGTCGCGACGCTGCCCATGTCGTTCGTCGTGACCCTTTGCTCGAAGACGTCGTCCCCCGTCGGACCCACGACGTGCACGCGCACGGACGCACCCACGACCGGGGCTAGCCGCGCCCCCTCGGGCTTGCGTACCGTCGCCTTGACGAAGACGCTCGATCCAGGCCGGTAAATGCCGCGGTCTGTCAGGACGAACGCGCGCCCGAAGGTGGAGGGGGCGTCCTCACCCGAGGCGAGGTCGGGGAAGATCTGCCGCTCCGAGATCCCCTCGCCTCCGAGCGGTAGAATGAAATCGGCGTCCTGCGCGCGCACGTCGAGGAAAGGCCGATCCGTCGTGCGCAGGTCGAAAGGCAGGAGCGCGACGCCAAAAGCGTCCGTGGTCACGCCGGCCGAATTTTCGTCCCCCGAGAGGCGCACGAGCGCGCCCTGCACCGGCGAGCCACCCGCGAGCCGCGCCACCTGCACGAGCGTCGCATTCGGCATCGCGCGGGTATGCACGGCGAGCGAGCGCTCGTCGCCGGGGCGGATCAAGGCGATGAGGGGTTTGGCCGCCTCGCTTCCGCGCGGCATCTTCACGAGTTTCGCGTCGAATGCAATCTCATCGGCCACGATCGTGGTGACGTAACTCTGCCCGGTCGAGAGGTGCTTCGAGAGGTCCGTGTGCGTCGTGACGAGCTTGTTTCGTTCGGCCTTGATGGGAATGGAAATGCGCAGCGGAGCGGCCTCGGTGGGCAACTCGCGCGTACGTACCCGCCGGAGCGCGGCCTCCTGGGCGGGGCGATCGGTGGAATTCACGGGCCACGCGAGGAGGGCGGCCTTCGAGACGTTCCGCGTGGTCACGCCGAAATGGCGCGTCGTCTCCGGATCGAGCCACAACATGCCGTCGGCCATGGTCACGCTCGCGGGCATCGCGGCCATCTCGGCGCGGAAGGACACGGGCTTCGCGAGGCGGCTCCCATGATCGTCGACGAGGCTGTCGATCGTCACCTCGTACGATTTCGAGGGCTCGAAATCGCCACGGATCACGATCTCGCGGTCCCAGCGGTCATTCCGCACGGAGAGGTTTCTCACGGGCGGGCTCACGCGCACCCGGCCCGCGAGCCGATCGTCCGGGGTCGCGATGGACTGATTGAACGACACGCGAATCTCGCGCCCGGCCGTGAAAAGTTTCCCGTCCTGGAACGTGCACGACCGCTGCCGGCCTTCATCGTCCCAGAACCACTCGCACGTCACGTCCTCGAAAGCGAGCTGATTGGCCACGCGTACGTCGAGCGCGCGCGTGTGGTGCAGCCTTTCCTGGAATCGCGGCCGCGCCTCCAGGTTCAGCGCGGTCAGGGGCGCGAGGGGCGAGACGGGGCGGACGAGCACGACGAACCGCGGATCGACCTTGATCCCCTGGAACGTCGGCGATTTCGGGTGGTCGAATACGACGGAGATGGGCTTACCGCTTTGGGTCTCCGTCAGCGTGATCAAGCTCCGCGCCAGGGGAAGCTCGATTGGCTGATCGTAGAGCACCGCGAAGGTCTCGCGCGCGCCGACGTCCCCGCCGTCGTTCGGGTGCATGGCAATCACGCGGTGGCGGCCGGGCACCGGGATGTATCCGAGATCCTTGCCGGCAATGGTGACGCCCGGGGTCGCCGAGAACAACGCTTTCCACGTCTCCTTCAGCCCGGCGCCCGCGGGCGTCTTCAAGGCGCCGAGCTCGATCGCATACGTGGTCTCCGTATCGAAGGGGCGCTTCGCCACGAATTCGAGCGTGGTATCGTCGATCCAGCGCGCTTCCCCTTCCACGCTCGGCGTCAGGCGAATCGTCCCCTCCGCGGCTTTCGCCAGCCCTTGCGTGATAACCTCGGCCGCGGGGCGCGCGACGGGCTGATTGAAGACGATGCGGAAGGAGGTGCCGTGAAAAGAGAACTTGCGGTCGTCATCGAGGCTCGGGCTACGCACGTCGAGGTCGGTCGTGCTGCGATCCACCTCGTCGCCGTGCACCGGCAGGCGCGTTTGGCGCGAGGTGACGGGGGGAAATACGAGCGGCTCGTCGCCCTGGTGCAGGGCTCGTTCGATGACGACGGGCGGCGGGGGTTGTCCGGGCGAGGTGGTGGGAACGGGAGACGTGCTGCTGCAGACGAGGCCAAACGAAGACGCGAGGAGCACGGCCGGGACGAGCCAGACGGGGCGGGTGCGCGGAGAGAGCATGGCCCGCGTGCCTTCCACGCCTTGGGCCTGGCGGAGAGGTGAAGGAAATCAGGAGGTTAGGGCATCCGGCGCGTGTCCGGAGGACCGCGGCGTGTGGGCCTCGCGCCGCAAAACGCGGCTAGTTGCAGTCGACGACCTCGACCGCGTACGAGATGGGCTCGCTCGCCCCCGCGACGGTCACCGAATACGTGTGTCCGGCCTGCGTCGTCCAGCCGCTCGGGACCATACGGATCGCCTGGTTGCTGCCATAACCCGGGAGGAGCTTCGTCACCGTCACGGGACGGGCGACGCCATTGTCCACGATCGACACCTCCGCGCCAGAGAGGTCGATCGAATCGCTCTGGATCGTCCAGCCCGTCTGGTCGATGGGCACGAAGGACGCATCGAAGGCCTCGAGCGGCACGATCCCGGCGGGCGGCCACGGCATGAACGCCTTCCCCGCATTCCCGCCGCCGCCGATGACCCACATACACGAAAAACTGCTCGTCGATCCGAGCCCGATCCCCCCGAGCGAGTTCGAAAGGATCCACCGGCGATGGCCGATCGTCGTTTCGTTGCCGAAATCGGACATGTACATGTCGACCGACATCACGCCCGCTCCGCTGGAGATGTTGCTCATCCCCGCCGCCTGCGCGCCGTCCGCGGTGTGGCATTTCCAGTTCTGCGGCGGCGAATGGTTGAGCTGCCCATTCGCATGCATCATGAGCGCGCAGGCCTGGGCTTTCTGATTGCGCGCCCCGTCGTGCGTGACCGGCTGCAATCCGGCGAGGAAACGGTAGAGATTCACCTGCCGGAGGGCATTCTCGCGGGCGTCGGCCGAGATATCGCCCGCGTCGCAGCCCGCGACGTTCCCGCTCCACGTGCCTTCGCTCATGTTCGCGCGGTCGGCCTTCCAGCGCGCACACACCATGTCGGCCGGGGTTCCCCCGCCCCCGCCCGCGCTGCTGCTGCTCGTGTTGCCACTGCCTGCGCTGCCGCTGCTGCCTGCCATTCCGCCCGCGCCACCGATGCCCCCGGCGCCGCCGATGCCCGCGCTGCTCGTTGTCGCGCCGCCGCCCTGGCCCGACGCGCCCTGACCGCCGCCGCCGCCCTCTCCTTCGACGTCTCCGCTGATGCTGCCGACACACGCGGCGCCCAGCAAAGGAGCCGCGAGGAGCAACGAGGAAGCAAGCCGGCGCAGAGAGGACGAGAGGGAAGCAGGGCGAGTCACCATGGGCCGATGATATCAGGTTTCTCACCCTCGACGTCGACCGAAGAAGGCAAGACGACGCGCATCTTCCTCCTGGCAATCGCGCGGGGGGAGGTCCATGATGAGGTACATTACGGGGGAGGTTCGAATGGGCACGGACACGGTCTCACGCGTACTGAGCGACGAGGCGCTCCGCGAACTCTCACAGCGAGGGCTCCTCGAGCGGGTCGACGCGCTCGGGCGGCCCCTCCTGGAATCCATCAGAGAGGTCGCGACGCGCCCTTCGTGGAATTTCTTTGCGGGGGCGGAAGGGCAAAATCGTGCGCTCAGCGAGCTCATGCAAAACCTCGTCAATCCAGGGCGGATCAATCAAGGGCTCAAGGGCTCGTGCGCCGCGGCGTGCATGGAAATCTACATGGCCGAGCACGATCCGGCCGAATATGCGCGCCTCGTGGCCGGGCTCCTTTCACGCGAGGGCCGGGCCAGGCTCCGCTCGGGCGAGGAGCTCGTGTGCGACGAGGATGTCCTCCCGCCGAGCGTGAGCGAACATCGGCGGAACCCCATCAGCCGCCTCTTCCAGGTCGCCTGCATGGAATTCGCGTATCCCGAGCTCGATTACGACAACACGCAGGACAGCCACTTCAAGGGCGACGAGAGCATGGGCACCGGGCTCGAAATGGGGGCGTTCGAGCGGCTCCTCGTGGCGATCACCGGCAAGGAATGGAAGACGCTCTCCACGCAGCACACGATGATGGCGAAGGCCCTCGCGAAGCTCGGCATTGCAACGGAAAATGCCGCGGACCTTGCGCGGGACGGGCTCTCGATCATCGATCAATCGACGCGGAAAGGAGAACACCTCTTCGCGACGATCGATCTGCCCGCCGTGACGAACCGCGCGGGGGACCTGGTCGCCCGGCACGCCGCGCACAAGGTTCTGGTTTTGCGGATCGACTGGGACGAGGGGCTCGTGTTTTACGACGATCCCATCGACCCCCACGAGCGCTGGTTCGACGGCGCGAACGTACGCATCGAGGATGAGCATGGCCGATGCAGCATGCCCATCCCCGATTTCGAGCGCCTCCTCAGCGAGCTCTCCTATCGACCCGAGCTCTGGGATCGCTCCCTGCCCCGGCCGACCGCCGCAAGCTGAAGCGGCGCGCCGAACAGCGGACGCACAGGGTCACGGGCGGAAGCCCTGGCGACGACGAACCTTACGGGCGAGCAGGCTCTTCTGTCCCGAGGAGGACGCCTCGCGTCCCCCTCTCGACCGGGCAGAGCCCGGCCGATTCACCCCCCGAGAACAGTTCTAGCACCCCTGACCCGGCGCAACCCGCTGGATCCGCGTCCTCTTGACGACGGATCGGCACCGTTGGCGCATGTTGGTGCCACTTCGGACCCCGTGGCCGCCCTTTGGGGCCTCCCCGGAGCCAACCCACGCAGGACCCTTCTGGCCGTGCTCGTGCAAGGCGAGGTCACGGCGGCGGCGGCAGGCGACCTCGACGCTGCGGCGGTGGCGCATGAGGCTGCCGGCAGGCTCCTCGCGATGATGCGGGACACCGGTGACGACATGGGAGCCGCGCGGGCGGCGCACGCGGCCGTCGCCAAGCTTCTTCGCGTCATGAAGCGACGGTGACCCAACCAGCGGCGGGCCCCCTCGCGACCGAGGGGGCCTCGCACAGCGTTTGTCCTCGGGGTTTGTCTCAGCCTGGGAGCCGTGGTAGGGGTCTCGGACACCCTCACGCGCGAGCAGGGAGGCAACCGTGCCGAGACGAACCGAAGCAAAGCCAGTCTGTCTGAAAGTTGGCGCTTGTATCCGGGAACTACGAAAGGAGCGCGGCATGTCCTTGCAGGATCTCGCCGACGCTGGCGCGCTGTCGAAAGGCCACCTGTCCAGCATCGAGCAGGGCCTCGCGGCGATCACCATCGAGACCGTCGAACGCATCGCGTTTTGCGTCATCACCTTCCCGGAGGACGACGAGCTGAATCGTATCGCGGATCTTGCCAGGAGGCTGCCGAAGGGCGAGCACCGGAAGCTTCGGAAGGAACTCCAAACGCGCACGACGCAGGAGCCCCCGACCCCGCGCGGGGCTTAACGCCCGCGCCGGGCGCGACGAGGGCGTTAAACTACGGCTGCCCGGCTACGCTTCAGCGGGACAAGCTCCCAAGCGCTTCCGCGAGCGCGCGCAGTGCTTCGAGCACCCCCTCGCGCTTCTCAGTCGGGATACGGGCGAGCAGTTCTGCGAACACCAGGCGCTCCTCGCACTGGAACGAGCGTAAGGTGCGCGTCCCTTTCGGGCGGAGTTCGACCATGGGGTCGCGCCCATCTTTCGCGCTACGCACCCGCTGGACGAATCCTTGCCGTTCGAGCAAGGCGAGGTTGCGGCTCGCAGTCGATTCGTCGATCCCGAGCTTGGCCGCGAGCCCGATCGGCGAGAGCGTCCCGGCGTCCTGCACGGCGTGCAGGGTGGCGAACTGCTGGAACGTCAGCGTCCCGCAGCACACCCCCTCGCGTTCGAGACGACTCATCCCGCGGGCAACCCGCAGCAACAGCGCGGCAAAGTTGGGCGGTTGGTCGTCCACGCTTTGTCCGCGTTTCTACGTCAGCGGGCTCGGTTCGAGATTCGCAGGCTTGAGCGCCAGGTCCTCGTCGGTCACCCGGGCGTAGACCTCGATCAGGTTCCCGTCCGGATCCTCCACCCATAACTCGTGAAGCGGCGTTCCTCGCCACGTCGTGCGCGGAGGCTTGTGGACCTTCACGCCAGCCGCGTTGGCCAGCTCGAACGCTCTCACCACCGCAGCCTTGTCGGCGACCGCGACCCCGAGGTGATAAAGCGTGTCGTGGTGCAGCTCCTTGCCGTCCGACACGAGCAGGACAAAGTTCGCGCGTAGCTCGGGGCGGACGAAGGTGGCATACCTGTGGGTCCACTCCTTCGGCGGCGCGCCGAAGAGCCAGGCATAGAAGCGCGTGCTCTGCGCAAGATCCGTGACGCGGACGCTCGCGTGGAACTCCTCCGGGCGCGGCCCTTCAGGGATGTCGAAGAGCGCCGCGAGCACCTCCAAACGAGCTTGAATCTGCCCGCGGGCGGTGCGGAAACGGTCGAGCATCTGCTCGCGTGACAGGGAGGGGTCGTCGCTCGCGGGATCGGGGATCGGCCAGTGCAGCCGGCGAACCTTGCCCAGGAAAACAGGGCACACCTCCTCGGCGCAGAGCGTGATGACCATGTCGACCGACGCAGGGTCGATCGTCTCGACGGACTTGGACGCGTGCGTGGTCAAGTCGATACCGAACTCACGCGTCACTTCGACGGCGAAGGGATTGACGCGCGACGGGCTGCTG
>JANMGF010001286.1:0-5380 GCA_031374535.1 Polyangium sp. (in: bacteria) | reverse complement strand
AGGACGGCGTGGCCATGTCCTGGAGATCGGTCCGGAGCGAGGCGAGCGAGCCCGACGAGAAGCCGAAGCTCTGCACGTACCCGAAAAGCGCGCCCTGGTACGCCGTCGCGTATTGGTCCATCGAATCCCGGACGAGCCGCGAGAGCTCGTCGCGCTGAGCCTCTTGCACACACGCGGCCGTCAGCGCCCCGTCGAGCTTCGTGAGGGCCGGGACGAGCTCGTCATGGACGGCGCGGACCGTATACACGCCCGGCAAGGGCCGGCTCGGGCCCCGGCCCGGCAGATCACTCGCGCCCACCGCGGGGAAAGTCTGGTTCGGCCCGAAAAATGGCGAGCGTTGTTTTGCCCGGACATCATCGACGAACGCCTTCACGTACGCCGAGGACTTGCTCGAAGCGACGAGCCGGTCCCAGTCTTCGGCGCGATACACGCGATTCTTGTCGATCGAAAACGTCTCCTTGGCGGCCGTATCTGCCGTGGGGCATTTCATCCCCTCCAGATCCCCCACGACCTGCCGCAACGTCCTGCCGCTCGCGTCCGGCACCACGACCTTCGAGCCCTCGACCTCGCCGAGAAGCCCTTCGAGCTCCTTGCTTTTCTGCTGCGCCCAGTCCGGGATCTGATGGCTGCCGCCGGGCCCGAGCAATTTGTCGGCGTCCTCGGGGCTCTCGGTGCGGAGCAGGGTCTCGAGCTCCTTCTGCGACGGCGCGTCGTCCACGCCACGTAATGCGTCCGAGAGCCGCTTTGCACTCTCGTCGAGCGCCTCGATCTCCGCCGGCGGGACGGCCCCACGCTTCAAGGACGCGTCGAGCGAGCCGAGGAACCCATCCCAGTCCCCGCGCGGAATGCCCTGGTCGAGGCCCTCGATCGAATCCCTCCACGGCGCAACCGAGAACTTGATGTAATCGTCCACGACTTGCGAAGGCACCTCGAGCACCTGCGCGAAGGTCTCCTTCTCGCGCAGGGCGAGCTCCCCGAGATCGTTCTCCTCCGAGGCCCGCAAAAGCGCCACCGCATAAAGCCGCACCGGCAGCGAAGGAACCCTCGCCGCCGGTAGGAGATACACTTCGCGGATCTTCCCGAGGAACGCCTCTCTCTCGCCGCCCCCGTCGCGTTCGGTCCGCGCCCTTTCGATCTCCTCTTTTGCGTTCGGGTACGCATACCGCAAAGGCCACCAGCGTGGTTTCAGCGCGGCCGCGAGCGCCTTGCCGGCCTTTCCCTCCGCCCGATCCACCTCCACGCTGCGCGGCGAACGCAGGACGGTGAACCCCGAAACCGCCGAGGGCACGGCTTTCACGTCCTGCCAGTGCCACAGATAAAGCCCGCCGATGAGCCCCGAGAGCGAGGCCCCCACCACCAGCGCCCCGAGCGTCCGCCGCTGCTCGTGGGCATTGAAGTCGGACTCTACGACCGCAGCATCGAGCGCGAGCGGATCGCCCACCATCCCCGCGTCGGCAGCCTCGGGCAAACCCGCGAGGACGATTCCATCGAGCGCGGGCGTGGCCACCTGCGTGGCATTACCCACGAGCGCCTCCAGAAAAGGCTCCAATGCGGCGAATACGCTCGCCCCGCCGCCCGCGAGCAAACGCGTGACGGCCGCAGTCTGAGCAGCCGGGAGCTTCTGGATCGCCGGGGACAAACAGGGCTCGAGGGGCGCGAGGAGGACCTCCAGATCCGCTGCCCGCCGGCCCGCCGGCCTCAAGGTTTGCGCGGCATATCCCTCGTCCTCGGCCACCCGCGCGAGGGGGACGAATCCCTCCATTCGCTCGTCGAGGTGCGAAAGGACCACACGCACGCGCGGCGCACGACCACGGCGCAGGTTCGTGAGGCGGTCGATCACGTCCCGCCCGAGCGCGCCGAGGCGCCGGAGCCCCGCGGGAGTGAACGAGGCGGCGCGGGCGTCGATCACGAAAAGCACGACCGGCACCCGGAGCGCGATGGGTCGCCAGAGATCCGTGAGCGAGGAGCGGGCCTCGGGACGCGTGTCCTCGAGCAGCTCGCCGCCGATCTCCTGCACGAGCGCGTGCTGACCCGCGAATATCGAGAGGCGCGTATCCGAGGTGTCACTCGGCGCGACCTGCGAAGCCGATCCCGAACGCGAAAGCCCGGTCTGAATCAGGCTGGTCTTGCCGGCGCGACGCTCGCCGAGCACCACGAGGACCGGCGCGCCCTGGATGCTCTCGGGCAAACGGCGCACGAAGTCGCTCCAGAGCCGGGCAATCGAGCGCGGCGAGGGGAGCTTCGGGGCCTCTTCCTTGGTGGATTTGTTCCGGGAACGAACGAAAAAGACGATGCCGACGACGAGCAGCAAGACGCCCACGATCGCGATCAACGCAATCACCCAGGAGGGCCAGGACGCAATCTGCGCTGCTGCCTGCTGCATCACGCGCGCTCCCGGCCGCCTAGCCCCCCGCGGACACGTTTTGCCCGGCGAGCAGGAAGACCTCGAGCAGATCCTCCACCCGATCGAAGGCCAGCGCGAGCGCCTTCGGATCCCGCTCCTCGGGCGGCAAGGCCAGGGCCTCACGGATGGTCTTCACGAAGGGCGCGAGGACGACCGGGGGCACGGACCCCGCGGCGCCCGCCTCGACAGCAAGAAGCAACGCAGCCGGATCCGGCGGAAGCGGCGATCGCTCGGCAACGGAGGCGACGACCTCGGTCCGCACGGGCGGCGGCGGCGCGGATGGACGGCGGCCACTCGCTCGCCATCGCGCGAGCGGCGAGGACCGCGGATCACTCTCCCTGTCTCCGGCCGGCATTACCCCGTCAGTTCACCACAGAAGGCTGACGAGGGCAAAAACGAGGTGAAAGCCAGCCGCCACGCCGAGCGAAAGCAGCACGTACCGGAGCGCCGTCCGGGCCCGGACCGAGGACGAAGAACGCGCGACCACCGGGGCCTCCCCTCGCGGCAGGCACCGGGCGAGCTTCTCCTTCCAGGCGCGGATCTCGGCGGGATCGTCGAAATGCCGCCCCACGAAGCCACATTCGAGGCAATGCAGGTACGTCGCGACGACGAGCGCGTCGGGCTTGCTCTCGGGCGTGAAGGCCGAGGCCAGCTCGAAAAATTCGTCGCCTCCGTCCGCGTCGCCGAGCAGATCCCGCTGGAGGAGCGGCCACGGCGGGCTCTCGGGATCCCCCTCGCGGGCGAGGCGCGTTTGCACCCGTTCGTCCACGAAAATCACGAGGGGAACGAGGACCGCCTCCAGGGTGGTGGAGGGGACCCTCTTGTCGAGCTTCGTGTCGAGGTCGTCGAGCCTTTTCCGGAGCCGCGCCCGGAGCGTCTCGACGTCGCGCGTTTTGTGATGACGCACGGCCGCATCGAGGATCCGCCCGGTCTCCTCGATACACGCCACGATCTCGGCGAACGCGCGGGTATCCACCGTGCCCTGGCTCATGCCTTCGTCCCTCCGGGGAGCGCGCGTTGCGTGGCGACCGGGCGCGTCGTGATCTCCACGTCCACCGGCTCCTCCGTCCACGTATCGAGCAGCGAGGCGATCTGCGCCGAAAGACGCCGCACGAGGGGCGCCTCCTCGGGGCTTCGTTGTCGCACCGCGAGCCTGTACACGCGCCGGATCCCACCTGCGCGCCGCGCCGGATCCGGGGCCTCGCGCGATTCGAGCTCATCGACGAGCGAGGCAAACCCTCGATACGCCCCGTCCCCACTCGCGCCCAGGATCTCCAGCATTCCCGCGAGATCCCTCCGCGCGAGCGAGGGGCGCATTCGAAGCGAAAGCACGTCGAGGCAACGGGCCGGATCTTCCGCGAGCGGGCTCGCCGCGGGCGCGCGCATGGTGCCCACGAGACGGAACGAGACGCCTGGCAAATGCCGGGTCTGGAGGCCCAACGTGAGCCGACCCGGAGACGCCGACCAGAGCACGGGCTGCGAAAAACGCGCCTCCGCGAGCACCTTGCAAGGCTTTTCGAACGCGTTATCGATCGAGAGCCGGAGCCGCGTCTCCCCGTCCTCCTCCTCGATCTCGTAGGTATCGCCGCCACGAGCGAGCGCCGCCGGGAGCATGGGCACGAGCCCTTTATCGGCCGCCTTGTAAACGCCACGCACCCCCGAGGCCTCGACACCTTCGAGCAGCGGAAAAGGCGAACGCACGGGCGCCGTCGTCCGGGTCCCGTCCCAGAGGATCGGCTCGGCAAAGTCGACCCACGCATTCTCCACGGGTACGACGTGCAGGCGAAACGTATCGTTCGTGATCGACAAACTGGTCGGAAACCCCTCGTCGAGTTCGATATAAACGTCGAGCGTGTCCCACGCCGCGCGCGTGGGGGGCACGTCGAGGTTCATGAAGAGCTCCTGCTCGGGCAGGTGGAAAAACGACCGAATACGGCCGAGGGAGCCGCGGTCGTCCCCGTCTTCGAGCGTGCTCGCGCGCGGGGCGCCGAAAGAAACGCGGCAGTTGATCTCTGGCCCGTCCGTGCCCACCACGGCGTAAGCGCGCACGAGGTTTCGTTCGAGCGCGTCGTGGAGCGCGAGCGAGGCGCGATAATCGTCGAGGCGCCGCACGTAAAACGAGAGCGAGGCGGCGTTTTTCCAGGAACGTCGCGCGCGCAGGCGAATCCGGGCGAAGAGGCGCCGGTTCTGCTCGACGATCCGCGCGCCCGTGACGTCGATGGGCACGATCGAGAGGGGTCGCATCATCGAGAAGAGCCCCACTTTGCCCTCGGCGGTGGCGGCGCGGAGGAGCGTGCCGCGCGGCAAGAGCGTGGACTCGACCCTCTCCTCGCCGATCACGCCTTCGACCATCATGGACGCAGGCGAGACCGTGAGCAGCTCGTCGAGCGTGCCCGCCGCGATACGACGTACGGCGGAGGCCGTGGCATTCGCGGCGGCGGCGCGGGTCCTCGCCGAAAAGAACGCCTGCGCTTCGAGGATCCGGCGCACGTCGGGATCGTCGGTCCCGAGCGAGAGGGCGCCTTCGGACTCGCGGCGCGCGGCGAAGGCGTCGAGCGCGGAGAGCTCCTCGAGGAAAAGCGATTGCAAGGTTCCGGCCGACGACATCGCGCTCTCCTATCCGAGGTTGACGAGGCTCCCCTCGATGTTCGTCATGCTCCCCTTGAGGGTGGCAATGCCCGACGCCTCCAGGCTCATCATACCGGTGGCCGAGGCCTCGATCGACCCGCCCGAAGCGGCGATCTTCGTCGTCCCTTCGAGCGTCAGTGTCGCCGCCGTGGAGAGCGTCGCGCCCGCGCTCTCGAGCGTCAGCGTATTCGAGCTCGCGCCCGTGAGGCCCACCTTCGACGTGCCCTCGACCGTGACGTTCGTCGCCGCCGAGATGGCCACGTTCGCATCGGAAGAAACCTTCGTATCCTTGGTGCTCTGGATCGAAAACGTATCCGAGCTCGTGAAGCTCGTCGCCTTGCCGGAGGT
>JANMGF010001248.1:0-9583 GCA_031374535.1 Polyangium sp. (in: bacteria) | reverse complement strand
GTCCCCCCGGGCCGCTGCCGCCCTCCCCCGCGCTTTCGCCACCGCCCCCCGCGTCCCCACAAGCGACGAGCGCGAGCGCTGCCGTGGCGAGCGTTATCCAGCCCATTTTGCCCACGAATCCCGGCGAATCGAGCATGCAAGATACCTCCGTCTGCCAGGAGATCCGCGCCGCGACGGGGCGTCAAGTGCCGTATCTCACGAGAGGAAAACGCCAGATCCAGTGACAGGACATTCTGCCGTCGAAGCGGGATCCGCGTTTGGTTTCGGCCCTTCGATGCTCTGGCGTACGCCTGCCGATCCGTATACGTTGCCACAATCGTGCGCGGGGCAGAGGCCCGGCGTTCGTTTTTGCGCGGGAGGTTCTTGGAGATGATTCGAAGACCGTGGCCATGGCTTCTGGGACTCGGCGCCCTCACCGGCGCTTGCACGGGGGTGATCGGCGATCCCCTGGACGGGAAGGGCGGCTCGACGCCGACCTCTTTCGTGTGTGATGCCGATGCGGTGCCCGAGGCTTTGCCGCTCCGGCGGCTCAGCCACCTGCAATACCGCAATACGGTGTCCGATCTCGTGCGGTTCGTGATCCCCTCCGCAGCCGGGGACGTCCTCGGCACGGCCGAGCCGATCTTCGCGCAGCTGCCGGACGATCAACGCGTCGGGCCGGACAAGCATTACGCCGGCTTCACGCGCCTCGATCAGGCCCTCCAGCAGCAACACGTGGACGGCGCGTACCGCGTGGCCGAGCAGATCGGCGCGGCGCTGACGGGGACGGCGGCGCGGCTCGGGGAGCTCGCGGGCGCTTGCGCGACCGACGCCGACGCCGCCAACGACGACGTGTGCCTCGACGACCTGATCCGCCGCCTCGGCGAGCGCGCCTTGCGCCGGCCGGTGACGGACGCTGACGTGGCCTTTTATCGAGGCCCGGCGGGGACGGCCCCCTTCGAGCCGGCCGATTACGCCGACGTCGTCGCGTTGCTCCTGAATGCGCCGCACCTCCTTTATTTCGTCGAGCACGGAAAGGAAGGGAGCGAGGCCACGGCGCCCCTCGACGCGTACGAGCTCGCCTCGCGCCTCTCCTACCATTTCTGGCAGACGCTCCCCGACGAGCAGCTCTTCGCGGCGGCGCGGAGCGGGGATCTGCTCACCGAGGCCGGTTACGAGGCCGAGGTCGAGCGGATCTTCGCCGATCCACGCACGCGGGAGGCCATGGGCGAGCTTTTTGGCCAATGGCTCGACAACACCACCCTGGAGGAGCTCGACGCGCGCGCCGGCACACCCGTCTTCGACGCGTTCGCCGGGGCGTATACGCCGGGGCCCGATCTCCGCGAGCATATGCTCGCCGAGGTGACGGACGCGGCCCTTTATTACACCTTCGAGGAGCCGGGCACGTTCCGTGATCTGCTGACGAGCCGCAAATCGTTTGCCCGCACCGAGGATCTCGCGAGCCTTTATGGCGTCCCCGTGTGGTCGGGCGGCGAGCCCCCCTCGTTCACCGAGCCCGAGCGCGTCGGCCTCTTGACCCGCGCCGCCTTCCTGGCCACGGGTTCGGCCAATACGCGGCCCATCATGAAAGGCGTCTTCCTTCGCAAGGCGCTCCTCTGCGACGAGATCCCGCCCCCGCCGCCGAACGCCGCGGCCAACCCGCCGCAGCTCAGCGAGAGCCTCTCGACCCGAGAGGTCGTCGAGCAGCTCACCGGGCAAGGCGCGTGCGCCGGTTGCCACAAGGTCATCATCAATCCGCTCGGCTTCGCCACCGAGAACTTCGACGCTCTCGGCCGCGTGCGCACCGAGCAGCCCCTCTTCGATCCGGACCCGGGCGCGGTCGTCGTCATGGCCAGCGTCGATTCTAAGACCGTGCCGCGTATCGACAGCGGCGACGTGACGGCCGCGAACGACGCCGCCGACCTGACGAACCTCATCGCCAAGAGCCCCAAACCCTATGCCTGCTTCGCCAAGCAATACTTCCGGTTCACCTTCGGCCGGCTGGAGGACCTCGACCGGGACGCCTGCGCGCTGTCCGACGTGAAGCTCGCCCTCGAGGAGGGCAAGCCCATGGCGGACGTCCTTCGAACCATCGCCCGGAGCGCGGCCTTCCGGCAGCGGTCGTTCGATGATTGATGGTGTGCGAACAACGGTCCTCGGCACTCTGGAGAATCGACAATGTCCTTGAAGCTCAACCGACGCATGTGGCTCCGAGGCGCGGCGGGGTTCACGCTGGCGCTCCCGTTCCTCCCCTCCCTCCTGGGCAATGACAAGGCCTACGCGGCCGGCGGTCCCAAGCGTTTCGTCGCGCTGGCGACCCAGCACGGCGGCGTCTGGCAACCCAACATGTACCCCAACGCGGCGACGCTCACGCAATCGGCCACCTATGCCGGTCACGAGATCCGTCGCGGCGCGCTCGCGCTCTCTGTCGCGGGCTCCATCGCCTCCTTGTCCCCGGCCCTCGCGGGTGATTCGGCGAAACTCACGAGCACCCTCGCGCAGAAGATGAACGTCCTTCGTGGGCTCGACGTGACGTTTTACCTCGCCCACCACCGCGGAGGTCACCTCGGCAATTACGCCGACAACGACGGCAACGGCGCCGACGGGCAAGCCGTGCAATCGAAGCCCCGGCAGACGATCGACCAGATCCTGGCCTGGTCGAGCAAGTTCTACACCGAGCTCGGCTCGATCCGCGAGCGATCGATCGTGACCGGGAGCGGCGGCATGTCGCACGGATGGTCGAACCCGGGCAACCAGACGGGCGAGATCCAGACCATCACCCCGGAGAACGATTCGCTCGCCCTCTTCAACAAGATCTTCGTCCCGCCCGTCGAGCCGGGGGTCACGCGCCCCAAGATCGTCGACCGCGTGCTCGAGGATTACAACCGCCTGCGTAATGGCAATCGCAGGCTCTCCGCGAAGGACAAGCAGCGGCTCGACGACCACATGGACCGCGTGAGCGAGCTCGAGCGCAAGCTCAACGTCACGGCCTCGTGTGGCTCGATCCAGACGCCTGCGAGCTCTTCCGTCGACGAGTGGGGCTCCTCCTTCTCCGTCGACCCGGAGGCGCAGCGCCGGTTCTGGCAACTCATGAACGACGTCATCGTCGCGGCCTTCGCGTGCGACACGTCGCGCATCGTCTCGATGAACATCGGCGACCATTTCTCGAACTACGTCGGCGACTGGCACCAGGACGTCGCGCACCAGGCGAACATCAGCGCCGAAAAACACGAAATCAATTTCCAGGGGCACCGGCGGTTCTTCGAGGACGTCTACCTCGACCTCGTGACGAAGCTCGACGCGCTCGAGGATCCGAGCGGCGGCTCGGTGCTCGACCATTCGCTCGTGCAGTGGACCCAGGAGTCGGGCTGCGTGACGCACGATCCCATCGAGATGTGCGTGGTCACGGCGGGCAGCGCCGACGGCTTCTTCACGACGGGCAATTATTGCGATTACCGGAACCTGCAAAAAACCGCGAGCGTGGCGGGCGGGAACAACCTGGTCGATTCCCACATCGGCCTGGTCTACAACCAGTGGCTCGGCAACGTGTTACAGTCGATGGGCCTCTCGCCCGCCGACTACGAGCAAGACGGCGTCGGCGGCTACGGCCTCCTGCAGCTCTCGACCGAGGGCTGGTATGGCGGGTACAACAAGTACGGTAGCGCCGAGCTCGGCGTGATGAACGAGATTCTCCCCTTCCTGAAGGCCTGAACGCGAGGGTACGGCCGGGCGCGCGCTTCGTCGAACCACGCCGCCCGGCCGTGCGCCTCTCGTCCCCGAGACCCCGATGCCCTCGTCCGGAAAAACGCGCCTCCCCCTCGATCCCGATCTCGCACGTGCGCACGAAACGCCGCTCGATCCCGAGACGGGCGAGCCGCTCGACTGCACACGTTGTGGCGCTTGTTGCGAGGCGGGGAAGGGGAACATTCCGCTCACGGAGGACGATCTCGTCCTCTGGCGCCGGGCGGGCCGGGCCGATCTCGCCGATCGCGCCGACGAGGGCCATTTCGGCATGATGGCGTTTCCCACGACGAACGAGGGCGCCTGCGTCTACCTCACGCGGCCCGAGGGCCGGAGCCTCTGCTCCATTTACGAGGACCGGGCGAGCACCTGCCGCGAGTTCCAGGCGGGATCCTGGCAGTGCCTGGAGTTCCGGCGCGACGCGCGCAAGAAGGGGCGCCTCGGGCCGTGAGTCGCGCCAAAGCGACGAATGGTTGACGGTTTCGGCGCCTTGATTTCGACCTGTCCGGGCTGTCACCACGCTTGCGCGCCCGCGGAGGCCGGGATGACAATTCGCCTCCTGCGCTGCCTGGGTCGGGGAGGTCGTTGTGAACGAGATGCACGAGCCACCGGAGATCGACACTCGGAACACGAGTCCTTCCTTCCTCGCCGGTGGTGGGGAGATGGGCGCGCTCATGCGGGCATACGACTGGGCACAGACCCCACTCGGTCCTCCGGAGAGCTGGCCGCAGAGCTTGAAGTCGATGGTCAGGCTGCTCCTCACCACGCGCCATCCGATGTTCATCTTCTGGGGGCCCAGGCTCGTTCAGTTCTACAACGACGCGTACCGACAAACGATGGGCCCCGAGAAGCACCCGGCCGCGCTGGGGGGCAGCGGGTACGACTGGTGGGCCGAGGCGTGGGCGATCATCGGCCCGCAGATCGAGCGCGTCATGGCCGGCGAGGGCGCGACCTGGAACGAGGACCAGCTCGTGCCGATCGTGCGCCACGGCCGAGAGGAAGACGTCTTTTGGACCTACGGCTACTCGCCGATCGACGAGGAGACCGCGCCGAACGGCGTCGGTGGCGTGCTCGTCGTGTGCAACGACGTCACGGAGCGGCACCTCTCGACCGTCGCGCTGCGTGAGGGCGAGGAGCGGCTGCGCGTGGCCAACGCTTCGCTCGCCGCGCGGATCGCCGAACGCGAGCAGGCCGAGGCCGAGGTGCGTCGCCTCAACGCCGAGCTCGAAGCGCGCGTCGAGGAGCGCACCGAGCAGCTCTCTGCGTTGATGGCCGAGCGCGAGTCGCTCCTCGAGGCCGAGCGCTCGGCGCGCGCGGAGGCCGAGATCGCCAACCGCCTGAAGGACGATTTTCTCGCCACGCTCTCCCACGAGTTACGCGCGCCGCTCTCGGTGATCGTCACCTGGGGTCGTCTGCTCGAGCTGCGGCACGGCGGCCTCGACGAGAAGCTGAAGCGGGGCCTCGGGCTCATCGTCGCGAGCGCCATGGCGCAGGCGCAGATCATCTCGGATCTGCTCGACGTGAGCGCTGTCATCTCGGGCAAGGTCGCGCTCGAGGCGAAGCTCGTCGACGCCGTGGAGCTCGTCGCGCAGGCCACGAGCGCCCAGCGCCCAGCGGCCGAGGCGAAGGGGATCACGCTCCTGGAAGGGCCGTACCCGGCGTCCGCCGCCGTGCTCGCCGACCCCACGCGGCTCCAGCAAGTGCTCTGGAACCTGCTCTCCAACGCGATCAAGTTCACGCCGGCGGGCGGGCGTATCGCCGTGGAGACCCGGCAGGACGGCGCGTTTTTCGAGCTCTCCATCCGCGATACGGGCGAGGGGATCGAGCCTGCGTTCTTGCCGCACCTCTTTGATCGGTTTCGCCAGGCCGATCGTTCGAGGAGCCGGTTCGGGGGGCTCGGGCTGGGGCTGGCGATCGTGAAGCAACTCGCCGAGCTGCATGGCGGCCAGGTGCGCGCCGAGAGTGAGGGGCGCGGGCGGGGCGCGACCTTCACGGTGCGGCTGCCCGTGCACACGGACGACGTGAGCACGTCGAGCGAAACGACGGACGCCTTCACGTACGCGCTGGTGGTCGAAGCGGCGAGCCTGGAGGGGCTGCGTGTGCTCGCGGTCGAGGATCAGCCGACCATGCTCGAATACACGCGTCGGGTGCTGGAGGAGCAGGGCGCGGCGGTCATCACGGCGACGTCCGGGGAAGAGGCCCTCGGCCTGATCCGCGCGTCGGGTGGTTCGGCGAGCATCGATGTCCTCGTGAGCGACATCGGGATGCCGGGGATGGACGGCTACAAGCTCATGCGCACGCTCCGCAACGAGCTTTGCCTGGGGCCCGACAAGCTCGGCGCCGTGGCCGTCACCGCCTTCGCGCGCAAGGTGGACCGGAGCCAGGCGATTGCTGCGGGGTTCAGGCGCACATCGCGAAGCCGTACGAGGTCGGCGAGCTCGTCTCGATCGTGCGGCAGCTCGGGAGCCGGGCGGTGGGGCGCAGGAGCGCCCGCTCGTAACGAAACGGCGCTCTCTCGCGGAAGCGGCTTGCGTTGCGCGGCCCGCCGGGGCTACCGTCCTTCCCACGCGCGGCGAGAGCGCCTTGCCAGGAACGCGGGTTGTGCCCTCCACGTCCCCCTTCCCGATCCCCGTTTCGGCCCTCAAGCCCGTCGCCTGCGGCTCGACGCTCTGGCGCAGCGGCGGCGTTCTGCGCGCCACGATCTTCCTGAAGATCACGTTCACGCTCACGCACGAGCGCACGGCCTGGCCGACGACGGTGCTTGATCTCGTGCGCGAGGATCGCCACCGCGACAAGAACCCGACCGCGAGCCTGGCCGAGGCCGCCGAGATCGCGCCCTACCTGCCCTCCGCGGGCGTGATCCTCTCGGGCCACGCCTGCGCGCCCGGCGGACGGCCCGTCCCCGCGCTCTCCGCCCGCCTCGCGCTCTTCCGCGACCGGGGCCTGCTCGACAAAACGCTCCACGTCTTCGGCGATCGCGCGGCGAACGCGCCCCAGTCGCCGCGCCCCTTCGACCGCATGCCGCTCGTCTACGAGCGCGCCCCGCAGAGCGAGGACAACCCCGTCGGCGTGCCCGCGAACGCGCCCACCTTGCCGAACCTCGTGGATCCCCGGACCCCCGCGCGGGGCTCGGCGTTTGGCGCCATCGGGCGGTACTGGCCTTCGCGCAGGCGCCTCCTCGGGAACGCCGATCGCAAGCAGCTCGAGGGGGCCGTGGCCGAGATCCCCGACGGCCTCGACTGCCGCTGGTTCAACCCGGCCCCGCTCGACCAGCAGATCGAGTTTTTCCGCGGCGAGGAGTGGATCGTCCTCGACGGCATGCACCCGACCTTGCCGCGTGTGCAGTCGCGGCTCCCGCCGATGCGCGCCCAGGCGTGCACCTACCTCGTCGGCCCGGGCGGCCCGGGGCAGGGGCGCGTGATCGACCTCGTCGGTGATCTCCTGGTGATTGACGCCGACCGGCTCGTCGCCTCCCTCGTTTTCCGGGGCAACTTCGCCTTCGACGCGCTCGAGACCTTGCCCCGGCTGCGCGCCTTCGCCGACGTGGAGCTCGCCGGCAACCCGATCCGCTGGCCTGAGCCCGCCGAGGTCATGCGCGCCCCCGCGCCCGCGCCCCTCGTGCAGGCAACCCCGGCGAAAGCGCCGGCGCTGGCTACGGCCGACGCGGGCTACTCGACGCTGCCGACGGTCGCGCGGGAGGAAAAATCGACTTCGAAGGCGGTCCTCCCGTTCCAGCCGCGGCCCCCCGGCGCGCCGACGGTGCTCCCTCCGACGCCGCCGCCGCCCCCGCGCCCGCGTGTCGAGGATCTCGACGACGATCCGCTGATGCGTACCCGGGCCGTGGACGTCGACGAGCTTTTATCGAAGCCGGCGATGCCTTTCGACGATCCGCTGATGCGTACCCGGGCCGTGGACGTCGACGAGCTTCCATCGAAGCCTGCGATGCCCTTCATGAACGCGCCACAGACCGCCGCCGCGCAGGCCCGCGCCGCCTTGGCTGCGCCGCCGCCGCCGCCGCCGAGGCCGTTCCGCCACGGCGACGACGGCTTCGCGACGCGCGCCCTCAACCTGGAGGAGCTCGAGGCCAAGCGGTCGGCGGCCACGCCGTTCGGGCAAGGGGGGCCAGGGGAAAGAAATCCGGCGGATATCGCGCCTCCGAGGATGCCTATGCCTTCTGCGACGGTGCAGACGCCTCCTCCCATGGTGCCCATGCCTTCTGCGGCGGTGCAGACGCCTCCTCCCATGGTGCCTATGCCTTCTGTGGCGGCACAGGCGCCGCCTCCCCTGGTGTCCACGCCGCCTACGGCGGTAGAGGCGCCTCCGCTCATGGTGTTGACGCCTCCTGCAACCGTGCAGGCGCCTCCTCCCAGGGTGTTGACGCCTCCTGCAACCGTACAGGCGCCTCCTCCCCTGGTGTCGACGCCGCTTGCAACCGTACAGACGCCTCCTCCGGCCGTTTCCGCTCCCGCTCCCGCTCCCGCTCCCGCTCCCGCTCCCGCTCCCGCTCCCGCTCCCGCTTCCGCTTCCGCTCCCGCTCCCGCTCCCGCTCCCGCTGTCGAGGAGACCGGCATCCGCGCCACCGTGCTCCAGCGCCTCCGCGCCGGAGAGCGTAACCCCTTCCACGGCCTCTCCGTCGTCGGCGCCGACCTCTCGAACCTCGACCTCCACGGCGCCAACCTCTCCGGGCACGACCTCGGCGGCGCCAACCTCTCCGGCTCGAACCTCGAAGGCACCCGCCTCTCCGGCACCCGCCTCGTCGACGCCGACCTCGAAGGCGCCGACGTCCGGAACGCCGATCTGCGCAGCGCCGACCTCTCCCGCGCCCACCTTGAAAAGGCCCGCTTCGACGGCGCCACCCTCGAGGCGGCCACCTTCGCCGGGGCCCGCGGCAGCGGCGCGAGCTTCGACGGGTGCCGCGGCCGTGGCCCCGTCTTCGCCCGCGGCACCTGGGACGGCGCGACCTTCCGCGCCCTCGACGCCCTCGCCGCCGACTTCGGGGGCGCCTCCCTCGACGCCGCCATCTTCGAACGCGCCATCCTCCCCGAGGTGAAGCTCGTCGACGCCCACGGCAAAGGCGCGAGCTTCCAGGGCGCCCGCCTCGATCAAGCCCACGCCGAGGGCGCCGCGCTCACCGCGTGTAACTTCAACGAGGTCGAGGCCAAAGGCTCCACCTGGGAAAATGCGGCGCTCGCCGGCTCCTCGTTCGAGGCCGCCCTCCTCGAAGGCGCCGTCCTGACGCGCGCCACCTGCGAGGGCGCGACGTTCCAGCGAGCGAACCTCAAGGGCGCCAACCTCGGCCGCGTCCAGGGCGACCGCGTGAACCTCGACGGCGCGAACCTCGAAGGCGCCGATCTCCGCCAGGCCCGCATGCACGAGGCCCACTTCGACGGCGCGAACCTGCAGAACGTGCTCGCCGCCCGCGCCGATCTCTCCCGCTCGCACTTCGTCGGCGCCGACCTCACGAACGGCAGCTTTCGCACCGCGCTGCTCGCCGGTTCGATCCTCACGAATGCCAAGCTCGACGGCGCCGACCTGCGCGACGCCGACCTCAAACGCAGCACCCTCACCGGCGCCTCGAGGAACGGCACCAAGCTGATGGGCGCCAACATCCGCGACGCGGTCGATGATTGAGCGCGCGCGCATCCTCCGCCGAGGATTCGACCACCGGCCCCTGGTTCGGGTAGAGTGCTTGCCATGAGCGGGGGACGCGGCGAAACCCTGAGCGCCGCGGCGTGCCGTGACGAGGCCACGCTGCGCGCCTTCGTCCAGACCCACATCAGCCCGAACGCGTGGCCCATCCATTCGCCCGCGCTCCGCCGCCGCATCCTCGCGGAGGGCATCGACCTCGAAGCCGCGCGCTCCT